>CAMCFM010000422.1 GCA_945874095.1 Candidatus Kuenenia stuttgartensis | reverse complement strand
GTACCTTTGAAAATCTTGCCTTTGCGTGTACGAGAGTCGCCCTTACCCATTTTCTGTCTCGCCTGTGATTTGCGTGTACTGGAGTCGCATCGACTCGAAACCACTTTGATTACGAAGTCTAGCCAGTGTATTCAACTGATAATGTACCCGCCATTCGTCCCAGCGTCAACGTGGACTTGGGCACGATTGGCCAATATCAGTGTCAGGTCATCGTCACATCGGCTTTTTATGCGGTCACTTTGAAGAAATTGGCCTAACGATACTTTTTTTAAATCAGAAGGCATCGCCGGGTTCTCCAGAACCGTAAACAATGGATTCACGAACCGGGTGTGGATCTGTCCCGACGATTGATCGAGAATCACTGACAATAGCCCATCCGTACTGACGAACACCCGGCCCAGCGGTTCGCGAACCATCCGAATCCGCATCTGATCCAGCCAGTTTGGACTTGTGAGAAACGTGGTCTCGCCCGCAAATTCGCCTTGATCTGGCTGGTTTGCAAGTTCCCACAGATTCGGACTGGCCTGAAGCTGATAACCGATCAATCCATCACCGACTTGTGCAAAACATCCGAAATCATGGCCAATCACGGCCAGATTCATCGTTGTGGCTAAATCCGCCGGAGTTGCATTCAAGGTGCTGCTCCAGCGCTGGTTACGTCGACGAGACTGGTCGAAAAGGTGCTTGATGTATGCTTCAGTCCAACCCCCTGAGCGGATCAAACGGGCCTCGCCAGATGAGGTCTTAAGGCGTTGTTGAATCGCTTGGGTTATCGCCCGACATCCCATCCAGGCCCCTGCCCACGACTTTGCCACGCTGCCTGCTCCATCAGCGCAAACAATGACCATTAAATGGCTTACAGGATCTTTTCCAATCCATTGAAATGTTGAAAAACGATCCTGGCCGGGCTGGTTCTGGTGCAGATGCCCCTGCCCTGTGACACTCGCTCCGAACGCTTCCCAGAGATTGGGGCTCTGCTGGGTATGAATTGCAAATGTCGGTGCTTTCATCACTTATGAGGATTCAGAAGCCGTCTGCCCTGGTTGGCATCAGGGAACAGGCTGGCTTGATTGATGTGTCCTGAAGCATCGAATGGCCAAGGGGTCGGCTCAGGCTCCACGATCAAATGCGGATTGGCTCTGGCTTCCTCTAAAAGTGCGGGACTGATATAGAGGGTCTCGAGCTCCAAAGTGTTCGGTATAAAGACAATGCGAGCATCGTTCCATGAAGTTCGCCAGCATGTGTCGAGGCCCGTGGCAATGACGTCCATGTCGGTGGGCATGGCCAGTGGAACGCGGGCGCGTGTCAGGAAATTGGATGTCAGGCTGTTGACCTTCATCGGTTCCGGGTTGATTTTCTGGACAAACCGTTCGCTGGTCAAATCAGCCAGACCGATCCCAAGTGCATTCCCATGCGACTCTTCAGCCAGGTCCAGAACTGCCAGGCGTGTGACCACCGGGCGTGGCAGGTCAGGCATGGTTTCCACTCGTTGGCGACCGATTACGTTCGGATCAAGACCCGTTCCGCTATAATTTTTGCCAAGTTCTCCGACCACTAGAAAGTCGATGTGGTGAATCGGCAGTCGGCCCATGAGTTCGCGAGCTTCGTCGAGAAGTTTGGGCTCTTGTTCGAGGATATCCTCTGGCTCGACGGGTACGATTCTGGCGGTGTGTTCGCGGGCGTTTTCGAGGATCGCTAAACCAAGCACCACACGCGTATTCTGAAGCAGAAATGTGCCCACTTCGGGGATCAGTTTTTTGAGCCCTGGGAGGCCAAGTTTGTGAACCTGAGAGGCCCCTTCCCGCTTGCCAAGCCCGATGGCCAGCATCTTCAACAAGCCGCTTTCATATTGGCCGGTGAACGAAGTGTGTGGCTTGATACGATTTACGACAATAATTCCATCTGCAGAATGGGCGTTGGCATCGAAGCAGATCGGGAGGCCAAATGAATTCACGCCGAGTTCGACCGTATCCATCTCGGTATGAATCTGGCAGTTCATGGATTCCTGAGTGATGCCGAATTCAGCGAGCATTTCGAGCTGGCCAGAAGCGGTGGCACCACCGTGGCTGCCCATGGCTCCGACAATAAATGGGTCGAAGCCGAGGTCGCGAAGTGCTGTGACGATGGACTTTAAGATGGTTGCGATCCCGGCGATCCCGCGACTTCCAGCGGTGATGGCGACACGTGCTCCAGGCTTAAGGCGGGTGGAGATTTTGCTCTCAAGGATGGCTTGTCTGGCGACGTTGGCTGGTTCAGCGAGGTCGGGCGTAGAGAAGACTTGAGTGACGCGATGCAGGTTGGGGAATTGCATGATTCAAGACCTGCCGTCTTCAGAATATTCGGGCAACGAGTTTGCGAACGATTGGTAGGAATCAAGATAACAGAAAGCGCATAAAAAAAGGTCACTCCGATCTGAGCAAAGATCGGAGTGACCCTGGAAGCGAGCTAACAGAACTGTCGTGACAACAACCACTAGAACCTTTTTTTAGATTCGGCGATTGTCAAGGAGGCAAGGGTACAAACCCCGCCTCCATAAGGATTAACTACGGCGATAGCGGCGAGCTGCCAGTAGCCCGCTGATAACGCCAACCCAAGAGAGAATCGTGGCAGGTTCAGGTACAGGAACCGGATCAATTGAGCCGCCTGTGGCCGAATAAACCTGCGTGTAAGGACCCGTGGTCGGGTTATCGCTTTGGAGGTTCACAAACTGGGTTGTGAACGGGAACTTTGAGAGAACCACGAAAGTGGAGCTTGTGGCACCGCTCAGCAGAGGCTGCGTTTGCGTGCTTGGATCAACATATTGGGCGCGAAGAACGCCTGTTTTTCCACCCGACTGCCAGGAAAGGCTGGATGGGTCGGCAATGCTTTGGCCTTCGCTGGCGACAGGTGCGCTGAGGTCGCCAATGGCGCCGTCTTTCACCACATAGGCGTAGGTTGGAACGCCCAGATTCATCAGATCAGTTCCTTGCGGAGTCGCATTGAACTGAAATGAAATGCTGTCGGTGTGCAGAGGAGTGTTTGAATCGATGTTGGGATTGACCGAGACCTGATAAGCATAAGCGTAGAGGCCATCGGCGGCTCCTTTACCTTGGAATACCTGAGATTTGACGGATCCAGAGATCGGTTCGCCAAGGTATTGGTAGGCAGAATTAAGAGCTGGGGCAGAATCGAGCGGATTGAACAGCTCGTTGAAGCGACTGGCCGACATTTCGGGTGTCGCTAAATTTTGAATCAAGGTGCCGGTACTTTTGGAGCCGCCAATTTGAGCGGCTTGGCCCTGCATTGGGCTGGCAACAGTCAAGGCCAGTCCCAGAGTCATTGCGGCGAATATTCGTGATGTCTTCATGTCATGATCTTCCAGGGCTGATCGTGAGGGCCTGACCAATGGGCCGCTCTCGAACGAGTCTATCCTTAACTCGTTGACCGGAGACCTTCTCCGGACAGATCCTGAAACGTTAGGCCAGATGTTTTTCATCAGGCCCCGAAGCCTATGATCCAAAAGGAACCTCCTTTGGATCTGACTCAAAAACGCCGACTGGTCTGTGGCAGTTCTGACCTTTTGAGGAAAAATCTGAACGCGGAATGGTTCGAGATTCTTCAGTCATACCCTGCCTGGACGGCGTTTGCGAGACGAATGAAAGCCTCGATATACGCTCAGGACTCTGGGAAGTTATCCGCTTTGTAGTTTTTGGTCAAGTTCTGTTTCGAAAAAACCGGAGAGAAAATTTCGGGTCTGTTCTTTTTTCGATAAAACATTGTAAATATTGATCTTAGGAACGGGCAGGAATTCGCTTTCGCTTTTTGCGGCTGTTGTCTAGCCGGTCTTGGCGCTAGCCCCGGTTGGATTTGTACGTCGCCGAAACCGGGGGCTAGCGTTCTGAACCTAGCCGGTCTTGGCGCTAGCCCCGGTTGGATTTGTAAGTCGCCGAAACCGGGGGCTAGCGCCCTGCGGCTAGATTCAAACCCGGAAACTGTGGGCTATCGCTCTTAACCTAGCCGGTCTTGGCGCTAGCCCCGGTTGGATTTGTACGTGGGCTAGCGCCCTGCGGCTAGATTCAAACCTGGAAACAATGGGCTAGCGCCCTAGATCTTGCTGGCCTTGGTGCTAGGCTCGGTTGGTTTTTATTGACGGCAAGTTATTCCCGACCTGATCATTAAGGCGAAACATCTACTCAAGGTATGGATTGACCGTGAGGGTCTGTTCCAGGTGTATCCAGCTGTTCGCTGAGCTCGCGCTGAAGGTCGGGTCCAAGAAAATGCTCGGCAATTTCGGCGGGTTCGTGAAGGTGGTCCTGTGCCAGTTGAAAATCGCGATGCAGGAACGATTCCCACAATCGGTG
>CAMCFM010000421.1 GCA_945874095.1 Candidatus Kuenenia stuttgartensis | reverse complement strand
ACCACCATGACCTGTCCAAGGATCAGAGCGTTAAGCAGAATCACTGCCGCAAAATAGTAGCTGGTGATATCATTATGAGCCCCATGTCTTACAAAATAATAGCGTACCAGAGAACGACTGGCGAGCAGTCCCAGAATCGACGGAAATACAATCAGGGACATGATGATCACGCCCAGAGTTGGGGTGGAAACATTATAGATCCAATAGAATGAGATGCTTGAACTTGTATCTGAAGTGGCAGTTTAGGGGTGAATCACGAAACTAAATTCTAGCCTCATCTGACGATCTTTTCCAATCGGGTCAGCCAGAAGTTTCATGAGATTCGCAAGGTTGAGGGTTGAACCCATGGCCTCAATCCTAGAGAATGAACAGAATCAGGGGTGAGACTCCCGTACAGGACACGCAAGAAAGCGGGCATACGACGATGCGAGTGGCTTATTTTGACTGCGCCAGCGGTATCTCTGGCGATATGACTCTGGGTGCTCTGGTAGACGCCGGCGTGAGTGGCGAAGCGATCTCCAAGGCCATTGCCAGCCTCGGCCTGGCCGGTGGAGTGAAGTTTGAGACCGTCAAACGCTGCGGCATGCGCGCCACTTATGCCAATGTGGATGCCCCCCACGAGCATGTCCACCGCCACTTGCACCACATAGATGCCATCATCGACCGCTCGATTCTGACCGACCGCCAGAAGGCACTGGCCAAGAGCATTTTTCGTAAGCTGGGTGAGGCTGAAGCCGATAGTCACGGCGTGCCGATCGAGAAAGTCCACTTCCATGAAGTCGGGGCCATTGATTCCATCATTGATATCGTGGGGGCCGCCGTTGGACTTGATCTGCTCGGTGTGGATGAAGTTCTGGCCAGTCCTGTGCCGACTGGTACCGGCTTTATTCAAGTGGCCCACGGCCGGATGAGCGTGCCCGCCCCTGCCACTGCGTTTCTGCTCAAAGGCGTTCCGCTTGCTGCCAGCTTGGTGGAGATGGAACTGACCACGCCCACCGGGGCCGCCATTCTGGCCACCACCGTGAGCCGGTTCGGGCCCCTGCCCGCCATGACCATCACCCAGATTGGAACCGGTGCCGGTACGAAAGACCTGA
Source organism: Candidatus Kuenenia stuttgartensis (assembly GCA_945874095.1). Classification (GTDB taxonomy): domain Bacteria; phylum Planctomycetota; class Planctomycetia; order Isosphaerales; family Isosphaeraceae; genus QWQI01. The sequence continues at coordinate 3,248 of CAMCFM010000421.1, read as the reverse complement.
AAAGTCAGCCCAACGTGCTGCGATTGATTGTGGGCGACCTGGTGGAATCACGCCTGACGGATCAGGTCACGGTGCTTGAAACCAATCTCGACGATGCCACCGGAGAGCTGATTGGGCATGTTTCCACGCTGCTTCTGGAAGCCGGTGCATTGGATGTCTATTCGACTCCGATTTATATGAAAAAGAGTCGGCCGGCTGTGATGCTGAGCGTGATCTGCGACCCGATCCGAGCTCATCAGATGGAGTCGATCCTGTTTAATGAAACCGAAACGCTGGGCGTTCGGCACAGCCACTGGAGCCGGTCGATTCTGCCACGTCGGGCTGCCGTCGTTCGCACGGAATTTGGACCGATAGCCGGAAAGGCGTTCTGGCGATCAGAAACCGACACAAAACGGTTCTCGCCTGAACACGATGCTTGTGCCGATGCCGCAAAATCGCATGGAGTGACCCTGAGAACCGTTCTGGAAGCCGCCCGACACGCCTGGAAGAGCGGCGACTGGCAATGGACGGAGAGTGATAAACCGGCGGATCAACCGGATAAGGCAGCTCCATCAGCCCATACGAATGATCAGACGTATTCGCCGGATCAGCACCGGCATACCGGGCACGATCATGGTCAAGGGCATCACCATCACCATTGATGGCACCTGATGGATTGAATTAAAATTGGTGCCAGTGCATTGCGCTGGCACCACGATTTGTATTTACAGAGCAATTGCAACAATTTCGATCACTTGCGGATGATCAGCTCCAGGCTGAGGATTTTCCAGGCGTCGCCGATTTTTCGACGCACTTGTGTGAATCCAAAACGGGTTGACTTTCCTTGATCGGTAATTGAGAAATCGCCAGTGATTAAAAGCGTGTCAGGCTGAATGAATCGGGCGTAGCGCACCTCATTGGTGGGCGACAGTTTGGCCAGCCCAGGAGCAGCTTCATAGATTTTCTTGATGTTTTCCATGCCCTTGTGGACTTTCACGACAGGGCTGCCGAAGGGCTCGACGGTGGTTTCGGCAATCTCGCCGTCGTCCATATACTGTGCCGCCAGAGCCGCTCCATCGCCTTTTTCAAACATTTTGGCGCCGGCTGTGGTCAGATCCTTGGCCAGTTTCATGGCAGCTTCATCCTGAGCTCTGGCTGGAGGGTTTACAGCCAGCAGAATGAAGGTGAGGGCAAATCCGTGACGGAGGCTGGTTGCAATCATGTCTGTCTCTCTTGATGTGTTTATCCGGAGATTGTTATGCAATGACTTTCATTGCAATTCATTTCAAACCATCTGCCCGACCAGTCGGCCCATGCTCCAGGCAGCCTGGAAGTTGTATCCGCCGATTCGGCCGTCGATATCAAGCACTTCGCCGATCAGAAATAGTCCGGTCCTGAGCTTGCTTTCAAGGGTCTTGGGGTCCACCTCGCTTAATGCAACTCCGCCTGATGTGACCTCGGCTTTTTCAAATCCGAGGGTGCCCTGAATCGGCAGATTCAGGCCTTTTAAGGTGGCTATGAGCAGTTTGCGTTTCTCTTTGGGCAGTTCGGCGGCGATGGCGTTGTTGCTGATCCCACAGACTTCCAGAACTTGATCCTTGACCCTGTTGGGGAGCGATTCCGGCAGGAGTCGGCCCACCGTGACCCGGCCTTGACGGCTGCGGGTGATGAAATCCTGGTCGAGTTGCTCTGGCTTCAGGTCGGGTACAAGGTCGAATTGCAAATGCCAGCCTTTGAGCGCACCAAGCCGGGCCAGGCCTCGGCTGATATCGAGAATGGCCGGGCCGGTCAGCCCAAAGTGAGCGAAAAGGACCGATTCGCGGCGCTGATCGGTGACCTGGCCGTCGGGGCTGACCACTTTGACCAGAACATCAGGCAGGGTGATCCCTTTTAAGTCGCGCACCCAATCGGCGGTGACCACGATGGGAACGAGAGCGGGTTTGGTGTCGATTATGGTATGACCAAAATGCGCGGCCATGGCATATCCATCACCGCTGGTACCACAGCCTGGAAAGCTTTTACCGCCTGTGCAGAGGACAACTTTTCTGGCATGAAACGGATCAGTTGTGGTCTGGATTTCAAATGTATTATTGGAGTCATTAAATGCAATTCCCGTGACGGCCTGATTGATTGCAATTTTTGAGCCGGCCCGTTTGGTTGCGGTTTCAAGGACAGAAAGGACATCGGCGGCACGGTCGGAGAGTGGAAAAATCTTGCCGTTTTCTTCAATCTTTGTGGGCAGGCCAGCGGATTCAAACCAGCGGACGGTGGAATCCACGTCAAAAGCCTTGAGCGATGGTGCAAGAAACCGTGCGGCATCAGGGGTAAATGCAGATTGAATGGCGCGAACACCCTGACAGATGGCTGGAGAGATGGCAGGATCGATGGGTCCTGAAATGCAATCGAGCGATCTGAGGCCACGCGCGTTTGTGAGGTTGCAGCGGGTGCCGCCGGACATCAGAATTTTTACTCCAGGACGGCGGTTCTTTTCAAGCAAGAGCACATTCAGGCCACGTTCAGCGGCGGTCATGGCGGCGAAGAGGCCGGCTGCTCCTGCCCCAATCACGATCAAATCCCATGGTTCAGTGGCATTTACGCTCATTTGGTCTCGCCTGGTGAAACAACTTCTGGCTTCTTTGATGAAGATCCAACAGGATGAATTGGCTTTTTGGCCAGAGAATTAATGTCATTCATCACATTCATTGAAGCCTGTTTTTTGGAAGGATCTGTTTCGAGAGCCATTTTCATTTGAAAATCATTGTATTTCAGGCAGGCCGGGTTTTTCGTAGCGAATTCACGGGCTTTTGCAATTTCAGCTGTATTTAAAAGGGTGCCGGTTGTGCCGGAGGCCATCAGGTTGAACCTGTCCTGCCTGTGTGGCAGGCCCAGAGCGTGGCCCAGTTCGTGGCTTGTGACGCGTGGGAGAGGTTCGTCGATCCCGCCTTCTACAGGCCTTAATGCAGCCGTCTCTTTGACCATCGCCTCGCGGCGGCCAAAATAAACGCCATTTACATCAAAATCGTGAATGTAATAGACCCGGTAACCGGGGTAATCTTTGCGGGTGGATTCCGGAATGACGTCGCGAAAGGCCAGGTGGGGCTTCTTTTGCGTGTCGGGTGCGTCTGCAAGGCCCAGCAGTTTCAATCGGCTGAGATTCTCGGCGTTGACATTTTCAATGGATTCCAGTTTCCAATAAATTCCAGCCGAAGCCCAGACGATGTTGACTTTGATTAAAATGCGCTGGATGTCGGTATCTTTCAATTGCCGGG
>CAMCFM010000420.1 GCA_945874095.1 Candidatus Kuenenia stuttgartensis | reverse complement strand
AGATCCATTGGGAGCAGAATCGCGCCCGCAAATTCATAAAAAAAAGTCCCAAGCAAGGCGCCGAATAAGCCTGTTACCATGCTCTGAATCAGTGACGAACCTCTGACCCTGCAATGGATTCCGTAAACCAGTCCGGCAGCAATCCCGATTGGCAGCCAAAGCCCGAGGTGGTAGAGGAGTGGGCGGGTGAGATCCAGAACAGAGGGATCGTTGTTGCGGTTCATCCAGTGCAAACGCATGACGAGGAAGCAGGGCAGAGATCCGGCGATGAATCCGAGGATTGATCCAATCAAGGCACTCTGAATGATGTGTCGGCGTTGTTTTTTTACAACATTCGTAAAGGAGCAAGCGACAGCAAGGCAGGAGATAGCGCCCAAGCCGCCATAGACGAGAGCTCCGTTGATGGAATTCATGCGGATGGTAGCGGCGTTAAGTTCTTTGAACTGATAGTTTTTCGCCGATATTTCGAGAGGAATTGATGCAGTGTTTCCAGTACGTTCGGCAATCGCCCACGAGAGCAACCCTGCCAGACCGGCAAGAAATAAAAGCAAAGCTGGGTTGACGCGCTCGATGTCTAGTGGATCTGGACCGGTCACAGGTAATTCCTGATGGGCCATGAGTTTGCTCCCGAGCTTTACAGAGATTTGGATTTTGCGATCAGTTTTTAGGTGGAAGTGATATTGTAGGCAGGCGGAAGTTGTGTTGAAAAGCAAGAATTGTTTTGAGATTTTGTATCGAACTGTCCGGCTAGAATCCGTTCACGCTCAAACGCTGGTAAAAGCACTAACTTTTTGAAACTTCATGGACTTTTCATAATTAATACGTTATACCTTTAAGATGGGTTATTCTATTGACTTCGGTCAGGCCAATTCAACCCAGGCTATTCCTGTCCTCTAAAACTCAATTTTCGCCAGTTTATGGCCTTTACAGGTATGCTTTTGCATACTGATTATGGTCGATCAATTGGCTCTGTGGAGTGGATCGAATGAAGCGTACTCTATCAAGCGTTTTGGCATCAGCTTTTTGCGTGCTGTTTTTTGGATGCGGCACGGGCGAGCCTGAGCCAAAACTGAAGGCGGTTGAGCCTCCAGATACTCCCGTAAAAAAGACTGATGCTCCGAAAGACAATCGCCATAAGGGTTCTTCAGGCGGCATGACCAAAAATCCAGGTGCCGATTCCTGATTTCCCTGAGTTCACGACATTTTTCAACTTCTGCCCACATTATTCTGAGAGAGCATTTTTGCTATGAAGCGAAACCTTGCCGCTAAACAACGCGGTTTTACCTTGATCGAATTGCTGGTGGTGATCGCGATCATCGCCGTTTTGATTTCACTGCTGCTTCCTGCCGTTCAATCGGCTCGTGAAGCCGCCCGCCGTGCCCAGTGCATTAATAATCTGAAGCAACTCGGGTTGGCTGTTGCCAATTATGAATCAGCCAACGGAGCTTATCCAGCGGCTTACGGCGCGCCTCCGTGGAACGGCACATGGGGTTCATGGAGCCCTCAGTCGATGTTGCTGGGTTATATCGAGCAGACGAACATCTACAACGCCTGTAATTTCAAAGTGATCAGTCACGAAGGCGACGCCGTTTCGTGGATCAACCAGACGGCTGTGACCACACGTATCCCGAGCTTCCTCTGCCCATCCTCACCGCTTCCGCAAGGCACGTACTTCGGTGGCAAGACACGCCCGGGCAATAACTATTTTGCCTCTGTCGGCGCAAGCCTTAACTGGATTGGGAACATGGGCCCTGGCAAGCCAAACGGGATCTTCCAGTTTGGTGGAGCAGGCAACGACTGGGACAAGACCGGTGCGATTTTGATCGGCGACGTGACAGATGGAACATCCAACACGATCACGTTCGGCGAATGGAAGACCGGCGACTTTGACGAGAGCAAAATTTCGCTTCAAGACGTAGTCAAAGCTGGCTCACGTCCAGGTGGACAAGACATGTGGGGCAATCCGATTGCCGCCATGCCTGCCGGTGCCACTCAGCTGAAAGATTGGCTGAATCTTTGCGCCAGCCGTGCCAGAACCTCTTCCGGTTCATGGCAGGAAAATCAAAGCTATCTCGGTAGCAACTGGAATCAGGGTATGTTCGGATGGTCGCTTGGCAATGTTTTGCAGCCACCAAACCCACCCTATCCAAACTGCCGTACCGAAACCTGGGACGGCGACTTTGACCAACAGGGCATGTATGGCTTGACCAGCTACCACCCTGGCGGCGCAAACGTTGCTTTTGCCGACGGTTCCGTTCGCTTCCTCAAGAATTCCACCAACGAACGCACCGTGTGGGCTCTGGGCACACGCGCTGGTGGCGAAGTGATCTCAGCCGACTCTTATTGATCACCCGTTTTTCTGGTATGATCAGACCCTCTTTGAAAGGGTGGCGCCTGTGGGCGTCGCCCTTTTCTTATATCCTGTTTGCATGGAATATGGCTCGTTGAACTCGAAAAAGCCTCGCAATCCACTGATCCCCTTAATCATCATGGGTCTGGCCCTGGGCTCTTTGTTTTTACCGTGGAGAATCTGGCTCGGTGGACGAACTTTAGAGCCTTCCAAAAAAATGGCGGCTGTGGAAGTCGCCCGGCTTTATTTTCAATCTCAAAGGTTTGACCAGCTGATTCGACTTGCTGGCAGCATCACCCCTAAAACTCCCAATGCTCCCGAAATTTATGGCTTGGCAGGACAATCGTTTCTGGCTCGTGGAGAAGTGGGCAACGCTAAGAAAGCCTTCGAACGGAGCCTTGAGATCAAGCTGGAGCAGCCTGAGGCGATCAATTATCTGGCCGCAATTTATCTTGCCTCTGGCGACAGTGCGCGAGGGCTGGCTTTATTGGAGCTTTCCGCCAAGCTCAAGCCAGATGATTACCACCCCTGGCTCGCCATGGGGAAAGTGCGGCAGGATATGGGCGAGCTTGAACTTGCGGCGAAAGCCTATGAGGAATGCTTGAAGCGAAACCCGAATGATCAGGATGCGAAACAGGCTCGGGCAGGTCGGATTCGAGCACTGGTTGACAGTCATAAAGAGTTAGAGGCTCAGCCTTTAATCAGCGAGGCCCTGAAGCTGGATCCTGCAAACGCAGAGTTGCTCGGATTGGCAGCCATCTCAGCTCAGACGCTTGGGCGATCTGACGAGGCAGAAGTCTTGTCTGAAAAGTCACTTGCAATGAATCCTGATGAGTCAAACGCTCTGATGACGAAGGCCCAGCTGGCATTTTTGAACAATCAGCCTGCCATCGCTGAAGCAGTTCTGAAAAAGGCCCTGTCAGCCAAGCCCAATCAGACTTCACTTCTGCAATTGCTGATGCAGGCACAAGCACGACAGGGGAAGACTGGGGAAGCGGCCGAAACCAAGAAGAATTTTCAGGGTGTTTCGGACCGGATCCTTAAGATGGACAAGCTGACAAAAGAAATCAGCCAGAAGCCGGACGATCCCAAACCGCGTTACGAGATGGGCCTTCTGGCGGTCGAAGGCAAGATGCAGGTACTTGCTGAGCAATGCTTTCGAGCTGCTCTGGATATTGATCCAAAATTTGAGCTGGCACGTCAGGCCCTTGAAGACTTGGTAAAGCTGGGTGCTGGCCAATAATCAAAGCGTGATGTGGGGATCGGGGGGACGATGATTCCTGCGTGACATCATCGCCACAAGTCCTTTACCGGGCATGCCTCAATCGACATCCAGCCAGTTCGGGCCGGCAGCCATATCCACTTCTACAGGCACGTTCAAGTCGAGTGCTGAGTTCATGAGCCTTCTTACCAACTCACGTACCTGGGCAAGTTCGGATTTAGGCGCTTCAAAGACAAGTTCGTCATGGATTTGCAAAATCAGCCGTGATTGCAGTTTCAAGGCTCGTAACTCTTGATCAATGCGAATCATCGCCATTTTGATCAGGTCGGCCGCAGAGCCTTGGATCACGGTATTGATCGCTGTTCGTTCCGCGAGATTTCGCTGGCGGCCCGTGGTGGATTTGATGCCCTGAATCGGGCGACGGCGACCGAGGATTGTCTTGACTCGCCCTGTCGACTTCGCCTCTTCCAAAACCGTGGTCATCCAGGTGTCAATCCCTGGATAATTGGCGAAATAGGCTTCAATAAAAATCGACGCTTCGCTTTGGGTGATATTCAGCCGACTGGCCAGGCCATATGCACTCAGGCCATAGATGACCCCAAAGTTCACCGTTTTTGCCTGGCGACGCTGCTCGTCGGTGACATTCGACTCGTCTACTCCAAAAATCTGGGCTGCAACAACGTTATGGATATCGCGACCAGTCCGGAATGCTTCCAGAAGATTTTCATCCTGACAGAAGTGGGCCAGCATTCGAAGCTCGATCTGGCTGTAGTCGGCTGTGAGTAGGACCCAATC
>CAMCFM010000419.1 GCA_945874095.1 Candidatus Kuenenia stuttgartensis | reverse complement strand
CAAAAGCTGGTGAACGACGAACACCCACGCGTCCGTCTGGAAGCAGTTCGTGGCCTCGCCTTCTTCCGCGGTGCCGATGCCGCCAAGGCTCAGGAAATCGCCCTCGAATCGCTGGCACACCCACAAGACCCTTATCTTGAGTATGTGTTTAACGAAACCAACAAAACTCTTGAAGCACGAATTGCTGCTCCAAAAGCTGCGAGCCGTTGATTTCTGTTTGCAAGTTGACTGGTATTTGTCAGACAGGCCCGGAGAAATTCTCCGGGCTTTTTTTATAGATTCTCTCCCTTTCAAATTCATCGCAGGTATTATTATTCAAGCCGGTTTACGATGTATGCTATACGGTCAGCCTGAATTAGGTTAATATAAGAACCTGGATTGACACTGTTTGGATCCCTGTAATTTCACGACCCAGCCACGATCGAACTCGGGGCCGATGGACCGAAATGAGCCATAACCCGACGCCTGCAAATTCCGACGCTTTGGTGACAAATCAGGAACCGGCTGTTAAAGTCTGGTTTGAAGGCGGCTCGTTACTTGTTGAAGGCATCGAAGGGCACCCCGACTGGCTGCCCGACTTCCTTCAGCCTGACCCGCGTCGCGAAGGCTATTGGGTCTGCCCCGGCATTGCTTATAGAGCTCTGATCGAGCGTCTGCTGACCGAAAAAATTAAATATCAGGACAAAGCCCGCGATTATTCCCGTACCGTCTGGACTCTCGAAACAGGCCGATCGTCATACCCTCACCAAACCGAAGGTCTGGAGGCCTGGTGGGCAGCCGGTGGCCGTGGGGTCGTCGTTCTCCCAACAGGTACAGGCAAAACGCACGTGGCCGAATTGGCCATCCATCGCGCCCAGAGGCCTTCTTTGGTGGTCACTCCCACCATCGACCTGATGCAGCAGTGGGCCCGCGACCTGGCCAGTCACTTTCAGACAGAAGTCGGAATGCTTGGTGGAGGCTCTTACGACATCAAGCCCATCACCATTACGACATATGATTCTGCGTACATGAATGTGGAAAAGCTCGGGAATCGGTTTGGATTGCTGGTCTTCGACGAGTGCCACCACCTGCCCGGGCAGACGTATTCACTCTCAGCCTTAGGTTCAATTGCGCCTTACAGACTCGGCCTGACAGCCACCCCTGAGCGTTCCGACAACGCTCACGAACAACTCGACCATCTGATCGGCCCGATCATGTATCGTCGGGAAATTACTCAGTTGAAGGGTGAATTTCTAGCCCAGTACGAAGTTCAGACCCTCTATGTTCAGCTTGGCGATGACGAGCGATTTGCATATGAAACCAATCGCGAAATGTATCGTTCATTTCTCCTGGAAAATCGTATCGACCTTCGTCAAAATGGAGCCTGGGGCCAGTTTCTAGCCACGGCGGCACGATCACCACGTGGACGAATGGCATTCAAGGCGTTTCGGGATCACCGCACCATCGCCTTGGCAGCCCCTGCAAAACTCAGAGTTCTGGAAGGAATTCTCGACCGGCATGTGGGCGATCGTGTGATTATATTTACCCATGATAATGCAACGGTTTATCGCATCTCGCGAGATTTCTTTGTACCCGTCATCACGCACGCCACCAAGGCAAAAGAGCGAAAAACCGTACTTGAGCGATTTTCGTCCGGCGAATATACCATCGTGGCAACATCGCGGGTTTTAAATGAAGGTGTGGACGTGCCTGAAGCCAACGTGGCCGTGGTTCTTTCAGGAACAGCCACCGTTCGTGAGCACGTCCAGAGACTGGGCCGGATTTTGCGGAAAAAAGGCAATAAACAAGCCATTCTTTATGAAATTATCACTCTTGGAACCATGGAAGAAACGGCCTCCAGCCGCCGTCGCCAGCATTCAGCCTATGCAGGCCCATCGTCCTCAGGCGGGTTCGGTAAACCATGATGAAAGATGATTCTACCGAACCACAAATGCAATCGACGGATATGCTACGTAAGCCGAGGTTTCGCCCATGCTGACAGGTAATCTGGTGCGAACCCGGCTGAATAAATTCAAGATTATGCCCTTGTATCTGCATCGGGAGAGTCAGGAATGGCTTGAAGTGGCGGAAAGCCTTTTAGAAATCTTTCGAGCAGGTGAAGGCATGACACGCGGCGAGATCGACGCTGCCGCCGCCGACCTTTTCGGCTCAGGACAAGCCACCTTGACCCATCGCGGGCTGGCGAGAGTCCTTGAAGATCGGTCCGAATTTGAAGTGGTGGCTGATGTCGATCCCGAAGATTTACGAGACCGCCTGTTTCGAGCCGCTGCTTTATATCGCACAGCCATCGCTCGAAAACGTGCTAAATCCGACCCCTCTGAAGCCATCAACGGTTTCAATCGTCAGGGCATTCTGGACGCCATTGCAAAAGAATTGAATTTAAATCCAGATCAGGTGGAAAGCTCGCTTTTTGCGGATCTCAAAGAAGAAAATCGGATCCTCAAATTCGATGATATTTCCGCTCAGCGATTGATTGACCGCTATAACGTGGCCCTGGCTCAATCGGTTCTGATCAGGGCTGTGCGATTAAATGTTGAAATCCGTCAGGAATCGCCCGCCCGTCTCCGCCGAATCTTTCAGATGTTGAAATTTCACCGGCTTTTATTCACGGCTTATGGCGTCTTGAATGATGGGTTGAATCTGACGATTGAAGGCCCTTTGAGCCTGTTTCAATCCACCACAAAATATGGCGTACAGATGGCCAACTGGCTGCCCCATCTACTTCACTGCAGGGACTTTCGGCTTGATGCAGATTTGCACTGGGGCACGAAAAAAGAGCTTCGCACATTTCACCTCGAAAGGGCCGACGGACTGGTCTCTCATGTCAGCGATTCTGCTGGATACGAGCCCCCCGAATTCGAGGCTTTCGTAAACCGGTTTCGCCAGATTGCTCCCTCGTGGTCGATTGATGTCCCGGAAATGGTATTTCGTGGAACTGGCCAAGGTGGTACTACTGTCGTCTGGATGCCGGATTATGTTCTGACCCAATTATCCAGCGGCCGCGAAGTGCATCTGGAAATTCTTGGGTTCTGGAGACGTGCAAGTCTTCAGAATTATCTTGACGTAGTCCCCAAAATTCCGCGTGCCCAGCCCCTCTGGGCCGTCTCCGACAAAATGAAAGTGGACGATGACAAAGCCTCCAAAATCGTCTCCGAACGGGTACTGACATACCGCGATATACCGTCTGCTACGGATGTACTGGCAGCGGCCGAACGGTTGGCCCGGATGTCCTCTTGAATCATTCCAAGCTGGACTTTAGAATTTCGTATCAGACCAGAACGCTTCGAATTCCGTCTCCCCAAACCGAACACCTATTTGGAAGGTTGAACCGATGTCCGACTATGAAAAGATGGGTGTTTTTTATCTGGGTCGCGAATACGATGCGAAGACCAAGAAGACAAGCAAAAAGCCTCTGCTTTATGATTCGCGAGACCTTACCACGCACGGGGTTTGTGTGGGCATGACCGGCTCTGGGAAAACCGGATTGTGCCTCTCCCTGCTTGAAGAAGCCGCGATTGACGGAATCCCTGCCATTTGTATCGATCCCAAAGGCGACCTGGGAAACCTTCTGCTTGCATTTCCTGATTTAAAGCCGGAAGACTTCAAGCCCTGGATTGATGCCGAAGAGGCCAGCCGGAAGGGACTTTCTGTTGATGATCTGTCGCAGCAAACCGCCGATAGCTGGCGCGAAGGGCTGGCCGCCTGGGATCAGACTCCGGACCGGATTGCACGCTATAAAGACTCTGTTGACATCACCATCTACACGCCTGGTGGTTCAGCCGGCCTTGGGCTTTCGATATTAAAATCGCTTGACGCTCCGACGATTGAAATCAGAGAGAATTCTGAATCGCTCCGCGAACGTGTTTCAGGCACAGTCATGGGCCTTCTGGCGCTTCTGAAAATTGAAGCCGACCCGATCACAAGTCGCGAATTCCTGCTGCTGTCCACCATTATTGAAGCTGCATGGTTTGCCGGCAAATCGCTTGATCTGGCGGACCTGATCCGTCAGGTGCAAACGCCTCCATTTGAAACCGTGGGCGTGATGAGCGTGGAAACTGTGTTTCCTGCCCAGGACCGATTTCAACTGGCCATGAAAATTAATACTCTGGTGGCATCTCCCGGCTTTGCAGCCTGGCGCACGGGCGAGCCCCTCGATATCAAGCGCCTATTCCATACGCCTGCCGGCAAGCCCAGACTGACCATTCTTTCCATATCGCATTTGTCCGACTCTGAAAGAATGTTTTTTGTGACACTTTTACTCAATGAAGTCATCGCCTGGATGCGTGCCCAGCCGGGCACTTCAAGCCTGCGTGCGCTTCTGTATATGGACGAAGTTTTCGGATATTTTCCGCCGACTGCAAATCCGCC
>CAMCFM010000418.1 GCA_945874095.1 Candidatus Kuenenia stuttgartensis | reverse complement strand
CTTGTCGTTCGTGTGGACGACTTGGTAGTTTTTAGGCATCGGTGGTGGCTCCAGGGACAAGGGAAGATTCATACTCCCGATGATACGTTATCATCGAGTCTTTGTCCGCCACCGACTTTCAACCTTCCACTATGAATGGGACAATCTCCAAGGGTCATGAATTTGACATTATATCAGACTTACCCGCCGCGGCGGCAAGGGCGTGTTGATAGTCACAACACATTGTATTACAAATATTTATACTGGCTTAGATAATCACTAATGCGGCCCTTGCTCGCGCTGCAGGTTGGTTTGGCTGGCAACTAAACCGAGTCTGTGGACTGCGATTTCTAAGGGCCTTTCTGCAATTTCGCACTGTCCAAAACGGACTGAAAATGATTAAACTGGTGATAGTTTCCAACTCAAACAGCCAAATGAATGCATTGCGGCCAGATCAGGACTCATGATACTACTTTCCGCCAAGGACCTGGGACGACATATCGCGGGCGACCCGATTTTTCAAGGTCTCGATTTCGACCTTCGGACCGGCCAAAGAGTGGGTCTGGTCGGCCCCAACGGTGTCGGTAAAACCACACTTCTGAAGGTGCTCAATGGTCAGGATAAGCCTGACTACGGAAACCTTTACGTGCGTCCCGGCGCACAAGTCAGCCTCCTGCGTCAGCAACCCGACTTCGGGCCAGTCCTGACCCTGCGGGACGTGGCAAGATCCGCCATGGCTGGTCTCGTCAGGCTTCAAGAGCAGCTTCACGAAACTGCCGAAGATATGGCCTCAGCCAAAACTGAAGAGGAGCGTACAGCAGCCTCTACCCGTTATGAGCAGATTCACGAACAACTGGAGCACCACGACGCATTCTCCATCGAGCATCGTGTTGAGGAAGTCCTGTTTGGGCTTGGCTTTACACCTGCTGATCTAGACCGAGCGGCTTCGACATTTTCGGGCGGTCAGCAATCGCGGGTCATGCTGGCCAAGCTGCTGCTCGAGAATCCGGACGTGATGCTTCTGGATGAACCCTCGAACCACCTTGATCTGGAAACGGTGGAGTGGCTGGAGTCGTTCCTGGCCCGCCAGGCCATCGCCATGATCGTGGTGAGTCACGACCGCGCTTTTCTTGATAGAGTTGTCAATACGACCTGGGAACTGCACCGCAGCCGGATGACGTCGTATCCCGGTAACTTCAGCAAGTATTGGACAATGCGTCAGGAACGCATGGATCAGCTCGAGAAGCAATACGAGCGTCAGCAGGAGTATATTCAGGAAACCGAAAGTTTTATCCGCCGTAACATGGCTGGCCAGAAGACAAAACAGGCTCAGGATCGTCAGAAGAAACTGGCTAGGCTGGATCGCATCGAGAAGATGTCGGAAATCGTTGGCCCGATCATGGGCTTTGAAGAAGTGGCACGATCAGGCGATATCGTCGTAGACGCCTCGAACGTTGCGAAATCGTTCGATCAACCGCTCTTCAAAGGCTTTACAGGCTCGATTCAAAGAGGCCAGTGCGTCGGCGTGATCGGCCCCAACGGAGCCGGCAAATCGACTCTGGTCAAAATCATGATTGGCAAACTGGCCCCTGATTCTGGCAATATCCGGCTTGGCCACAATGTTCGAGTTGGCTATTACGACCAGGGCCTGAACAGCCTTCCGCCCGAAACCACCCTGATGCGTGCCGTATGGCCTGAAGACGACATGAGTTGGGTCGAGAACGATGTGCGCGACCTGATGGCCCGATTTGGCCTGACCGGCGATATGGCGTTCCAGAAGGTGGGCGCCTTGTCAGGTGGCGAAAAAGGCAAGGCTGCACTGGCCCGACTCTGCGCCACATCGGCCAACATGCTGGTGCTTGACGAGCCTACAAACCACTTGGATATCTGGAGTTGCGAGTCTCTCGAACGCTCGATCAAAGAGTACGAGGGAACCGTCATCGTGGTGAGCCACGACCGCTATTTCCTGAATCAGGTGGCCGATCGCCTGATTGTTGTGGCCAATGGAACTGCCAGGTTCTTTGAAGGCAATTACGAAGCCTGGGAATCCGCCCAGGCCGTCATCAAGTCCAAAGAGCAGGAACAGGCCAACCGTGCGGCTTCGGTAGCGAAAGCCAATGAGCCTGTAAAGCAGCTGGCGACCGGTCAGTTGCCCAAAAAGAAGCGGAAGTTTCCATTCCGCAAAACCGCCGATCTCGAAGCCGATGTGGCCAGGGCTGAAACGGAAAAGGCCGCTCTGGAAGCCCAGTTGGCTGATCCGACCACCTATCGTGATGAGGCCAAAGCTCGGTTGGTTCGCGAAAAATTTGCGGCTTTGGAGACGAAATTGACGATGCTCTATGAACACTGGGAAGAGGCGATGGAGTATAACTCCTAATCGCCGGCACTCCCCTACCCTACTCAGGCCCCTGCTATCACCATGCCCGACCCCGCCAAAGTTCTGGCCACGATTCGACAAGCCGCCCGCATTTTCCGTGAAGCTCCAGGCCGAAATGGCTCGGAAATGCTTCTGGCAGATGCGGAAGATGTGATCGTTGTGGGCGACCTTCATGGCAACATTCCAGCCTTGGTGAAAGTTCTGGAGTATGCCAAGCTCGATCAGCACAAAAAACGCCACCTGGTCTTGCAGGAACTGATCCACGGGCCTCGCATGTATCCTGACGAAGGTGGAGATAAGTCCCATCAGCTGGTCGACCTGGTGTGTGCTCTCAAGTGTCAGTACGCGCGCCGTGTGCATGTGATTCTCGGCAACCACGAGCTCTCAGAAATCACTGGAAGGGCGATCGCCAAAAATGGGATCCCCCTCAACGCCCTCTACCACATCGGCGCAAAAACCGCCTTTGGAGATGCCGCCGAGGAAATCTGCGAGGCCTATCGCGAGTTATTTTTAACCTATCCACTCGCCGTTCGGACAGAAAACCGCGTCCTGATGGTCCATTCCGTTCCCGATGGATTGTGGCTCGACCATTTTCAGCCTGAAATTCTCCAAGCCAAAGAGTGGTCCCCCAAAGACATGGCTCGCGGAGGGTCCGTCTATGGGCTGACCTGGGGCCGTGATATCAGTCAGGAAACCATCGACAGATTTCGCGGAATGGTCGACGCCGACCTCGTGATCACCGGTCACCAACCGTGCGAAGACGGATTTTCCATCGCCAACCAGAATCAAATCATCATTGATGGAACCGACCCTTTCCCCACCTTCCTCCACTTTATTGCTAATGAACCAACGAACCTCGACCAATTAAAAGCCGGTATTCATGTGCTCACACCAGATACATTGAATTATTGAATTCTGACTTGCAATTTTAATTTGATGATTCTGGCCTCTCTTCGAGCATTTCCAGCCGATCCACATTCTCCTTCTGCAGGTTGTCTGATACGATCGGTAGAGTGAATCGAAACTGTGAGCCAACTCCCTCGCGGCTCTCCACTCCGATCTCACCACCAATATTCCCCACAATATGCTTCACAATGGCAAGCCCGAGGCCCGTTCCGCCGAGGTCGCGACTCCTGGCTTTATCGACTCGATAAAACCGCTCGAAAATTCGATTTAAATCGCCTCTCGGGATCCCCAATCCTGTATCAATCACCAAAATTTCAAGCCATTCAGGGGAATATAAACTCGCATGAATTTCCACCCTTCCACCGGCAGGCGTGTACTTCACGGCATTGTCGATCAGGTTGTCAAGAATCTGGCGGATCGCCTCCTCTGCTGCAAGCACTTTCAATTGGTCTGGGATTTGATGTAACTCCAGATCAAGCGACACATCCTTATTCACAGCCCTATCCCAATAACTCGCCACTCGTGCCCTCAGCAATGGTTCGATGAGGGACGGCGTATGGCGGAAAAACTCCTGCCCTGATTCCAGTCGAGAAAGCGAAAGCATGTCCGACACCAAACTCGTCAACCGGTCGGCCTGCTCTTCAATCCGTTTGACAAATTCGCGGTTGTGATCCGGGTCCTCAAGTGCCCAGTCCTGAAGGCTTTCCGCATATAACTTAATCGAGGCCAAAGGTGTCTTAAGCTCGTGAGAAGCATTGGTTACGAAGTCCTGGCGCATTCGTTCCAACCGCCTCAACTCTGTCACATCCTGTACCACCAAAACGGCCCCTGCGGCCGACGGTTTGGCACTCGGTCGGTCGGATTCCAGCGGCCTTAAAATCGGAGCAATCCTGACCGCGATCTGGCGCGTGCTCGTCCGGCCCAGAGCGTCACGAGTCGTGATCGGAATCTGAGCCTCATAAGCCTTCGCCTTTTCGACAGCATCATGAGCAATGTCAAGCAATGTCGGATTTCGGATGGTTTCCGGTAGAAGTCGGCCAAGACTTGACGCCTGAATCCCCAAAAGCGGCTGGGCTGCCGGATTCGCTAGAATCACGCGAAGCCGCGAATCGATAGCCACCACGCCTTCCGTCATCGACTCCAGAACGATTC
>CAMCFM010000417.1 GCA_945874095.1 Candidatus Kuenenia stuttgartensis | reverse complement strand
GTTTGCATTCATCAAATACTTGATCGACTTCCGCTTCCGGGGCCTCGGCCCAGCCCATGGCGGCGATCACGCTGCAAACGGTCAGGCCGTTATCCTGAATCCGCTTTCGAACGTCGAGAATCGACTCGCCAGTCACACTCAGGTGCAGGTCAATCTCATCGTTCCAGAGTTCGACATGCCTGAAGCCTGCTTTAGAAATCAATGGAAGTTTCTTCGATAAAGCAACCGGCTGAATTGTCGATGTGTTCAGGCAAGGGTACATGGGCATGGTGGGAGCCTTGGAGACCAAATTGGGGAGGTGAGTGAGGGGGAGAGAACCTGCCAGCAAGCGTGATTACAAACGTTGTTCGTAGCGATTGTGCTGGGCATCGGGTAAATAAATCATACCGGCATCGTCGGCCACCGCCAGACCTGCGTCCAAATAAAGCACAAGTCCGTTGACGCGATCACCGCTTGGGCCGACCAGATACCATGCCGCATCGCCGACATCACCGGGCGTAATCAGGTTCTTCAACCCAGCCGGAAAATCAGGCCGGCCATGGCGTTGCTGAAGAATTCGTTCGCCGGGCGTATCGACCCATCCGGGAGCAACCATATTCGACGTCACACCGTCGTTCACATATTCCACAGCCACCTGCTGAGTCATCGCCAACATGCCTGCCTTACTTACCCCATACGCAAAAAGGCCACGTAAGGGGCGAGTGGAACGGGTGGAACCGATGTTGATGATCCGTCCAAAACATCTGGAGCGAAAGCCGGGCAGGGCGGCCTTGATACCAAGCCACGAGCCTTTGAGATTGATGTCCATACACTGATCCCAAAGTGCTTCGTCGGTGAATTCGGCCGTCCCACGAGGGCTGATGCCTGCGTTGTTGACCAGAACATCGAGTGCACCAAAATGCTGCTCGGTTTTCTGAATCGCTTCTATCCAGCTCTCGGACGAAACCACATCCAGCCCAACTCCAATCGCCTGAAAGCCTTTCTGTCGCAAGGCTTCTGCCTCAGATTCCGCCTGATCAGCCTGAACATCAGCCAGAGCAACGGCCACGCCTTTAGCAGCCAGGACTTGGGCGATTCCCAAGCCCACTCCCTGAGCGGCACCTGTGACGATGGCCACTTTGGCAAGGCGGTTGAATGTGTCAAGGCGATCTGAGGGCATCCCTGTTACTCCCATTCGATGGTGCCTGGAGGCTTGGTAGTGATATCGTAAACCACTCTGTTGATGCCTTTTACCTCATTGACAATGCGTGTGGAAACGCGGGCCAGAAGGTCGTAAGGCAGTCGCGAGAAATCGGCGGTCATGAAGTCGTCGGTCTGGACACTCCGGATGCCGATCACCTGGTCATAAGTCCTTCCATCGCCCATCACACCGACGCTTTTGATCGGCAAAAGTACGGCGAACGACTGCGAAGTTTCGCGATAAAGGCCTGCGGCATGAAGCTCTTCAAGAAAGATCGAATCAGCCTTTCTCAAAAGTTCGAGACGAGGCTTATCCACAGCACCAAGAATCCGAACGGCCAGCCCGGGACCGGGGAACGGATGTCTCCAGACGATCGATTCAGGCAGGCCCAGTTCGAGGCCAAGGCGGCGGACTTCATCCTTGAACAGATCACGCAAAGGCTCGATCAGCTTAAAGCCAAGTTCGGCTGGCAGACCACCCACGTTGTGGTGGTGCTTGATGGTGGCGGCAGGGCCGTCAGGATCTCCACCACTTTCGATCACGTCCGGGTAAAGTGTCCCCTGGGCCAGCCAGGCAGCGTTGGGGATAGACAGGGCTTCGTTTTTGAAGATGTCGATAAATGTATGGCCGATCCGGATCCGCTTATCCTGAGGGTCTGTGATGTTGGCCAAAGTGCCGAGAAATTCAGCCTCAGCATCAACCACACGAAGCTCTGCCTGAGAGCTTTCCCCAAAAGCCTGAGCCACTTGATCACGTTCGCCCTGGCGCAGAAGGCCGTTATCGACAAACACGCAGACGAGCCGATCGCCCAGAGCACGAGCCAGAAGGGCGGCACAAACTGCCGAATCGACACCGCCGGAGAGGCCACAGACGACTTTTTCATCAGGCCCGACCTGTTCACGCACCAGATCGACGGCACGTTCCACAAACTGGGCCATGGTCCAGGAACCGTCGGATCCACACACATGGTTCAGAAAGTTACCCAGAATGGTCGAACCCTGAGTGGTGTGCGAAACCTCAGGGTGGAACTGGATCGCATAGACTGGCAAGGACTTATGTCGCACAGCGGCGACTGGGCAACTGGGCGTGGCTGCCAGTGGAATGAACTCCGGGCCAACCTCGCGGACCTGATCGCCGTGGCTCATCCAGACAATCGTTTTCGGATCCACATTCTGGAACAGAACATTCTCACCTGTAAGGACATTCAGCTCGGTTCGGCCATACTCTGCCGAGGGGCACGGCTGAACGGCTCCTCCGAGGTTCTGGCAGGTCAGCTGCATACCGTAACAGATACCCAGAATGGGGACGCCGAGGCGGAAAAGGCCGGAGTCGCACTTCGGCGCATTTTCTTCATAAACACTTGAAGGACCACCGGATAGGATCAGGCCAATGGGGTTCAGTTCACGACAGCGTTCCGCTGTGATGTCATGCCTGACAATCTTCGCGAAAGCACCTTGCTCGCGAACGCGCCTGGCGATGAGCTGAACATATTGTGAGCCAAAGTCGAGGATCAAAACAGGGCGATCAGCCATGACAGTGGGCGGCTCCAGAAAGCGAATTCAATGCGAAAGTGAGACGGCCTGAATCATCGAACCTTGATCGATCAGGCAACATCAATATATCAATTGGAGATGAGATTGGACGTCTTGGATTCTTACTTTTTCGCCGATTTGGCAGAAGCAGCAAGCTCCATAGACCGTGCCGTAGCGGCTGAAACAGCGTCCATCAAAGCCGCACGAAGGCCACCACGCTCGAGCGCATGAATCCCGGCAATCGTTGTCCCACCAGGACTTGTGACCTGATCCTTAAGCTCTCCAGTATGACGACCCGTTTCCAAAACCATCTGGGCGGCACCCATCACCGTTTGAGCGGCAAGAGAGGTCGCTACGTCACGAGGGAGGCCGACACGGACTCCACCATCAGACAAGGCCTCGATGATCGTATAGACAAAGGCTGGGCCACTGCCTGACAGACCTGTGACGGCATCAAGCATGGATTCAGCGACACGGTGTGCCACACCAACAGCTTGTAGCAGTTCGCGTACGATTCTCTCGTCGTGGGGGCGAACGTTGGGGCCAAGAGCATAGGCTGAGGCACCGCTACCGACCAGGCAAGGCGTGTTGGGCATGACTCTGACAAGCCGGCCATAACCGGCGAGGCCACTTTGAAGAGTCTCAAGGGAGATCCCGGCAGCGATCGAGACAATCAGTGGCTCAGCTTTACCCTGACCGAGCCGTGGAGCAAGTTCCACGAGAACATCGGCCATGACTTGCGGCTTTGTGGCAAGAACGACGATGTGAGCGGTTTCAGCGACATCGGAATTGGTACCGACGATGAGCGAGCCGGTCTCTTGAGCGAACTGTTCGAGGGCGGATTCACTAACATCCGAGGCGATCATGCGATCGGGCGAGACGAGACCGACAGCACTCAGGCGTTTGGCGAGTGCTCGCGCCATTTGACCAGCCCCGATGAACCCGACACGGGCGGTTGACCATTGCTCGGCCATGATTTTGATGACTCCAGGCCCATGCCAGAATGGAGGACGGAAAAGTTTCCAAATGATTGGTTTATGTGTCAGGTTATGGGATATGGTGTCGATCGACAAGATGGAAATAGAGAAACCTTGCAGAGAAATTCAGAGTCCGCACTTGCGGATGACGAAGAGAAAAGGTATGCTTTTCTCTTCCCACACAGAATCGTGTAAGCCGCCGCACGTTTTGGGTAAGTGACGACTGATTGTCGTAATGATCAGCATAGAGGTTGCGGCGGACAAGAAGCTCGGAGAATCGGGTCGTGGCTGTACCAAAGAGACGTAAATCCAAATCGCGTAAAGGGACGAGGCGAAGCCACGACGCGCTGACGATGCCCGCCATCAACATTTGCCCCCAGTGCAAATTGGCGGTCTCCCCGCACAAGGTCTGCCATCTGGTAGAGCAGTGCGGCAATATTCAGCGGTCGAAGCCTCATAATCCTGAACCCGTTGCGGCAAATTAACAACCTCGGCGCCATCATGGTCGGGTAGGATCAGGCTCGGGCTGTGAAGCCCGACGGTCTGGTAAGACTAAACCCTGCAATGGTTGAAACAAGCGTCGTCAGTGATCGAATCAATCGGAGTTCCCCGTCATGGGTCGCGTGTGTGAAGTCAGCGGTAAGAAGACGACATTCGGCAACCACGTTACAACTCGTGGTAAAGCCAAATATCTTGGTGGAGTTGGTATCAAGTGCACAGGCAGGTCACGCCGCACATTTGAACCAAA
>CAMCFM010000416.1 GCA_945874095.1 Candidatus Kuenenia stuttgartensis | reverse complement strand
ACCGTTTTTGCCGGCGATGGCAACGATTCAGTCTTCGGTAATGACGGCCAAGACCTGATCTCAGGCCAGGCCGGTAACGACACCATCGAAGGTGGAGCCGGTGCCGATACGATCTTCGGCAATGATGACAACGATTTCATCCTTGGTGGACTCGGCAACGACACCATCGACGCTGGAGCTGGCGACGACATCGTCCTCGGTAACGAAGACAGTGATTCCATCCTGGGCAGCCAAGGGGCGGACATCATCGACGGTGGTGATGGAACCGACCTGATCTTTGGCAACGATGGCAATGACTCGATCGGCGGCGGCCTGGGCAACGACACCATCGACGGCGGAACCGGTGACGATTTGATCGCTGGCCAGGCTGGAGACGACCTGATCTATGGCTCTGATGGGGCGGATGCGATTGAAGGGGGCGACGGCAACGACTTCATCCTTGGGAACGCTGGAAACGATTCCATCTCAGGCGGCCTTGGACTGGATTCGGTCTATGGAGGCCTCGGAGCCGACTTGATCCGTGGAGACGATGGCAACGACAGCCTTGCTGGTGGACCTAACTCTGCGGAACCTGTTGACCCTGCCACAGATGATTCCGACACGATCTTCGGCGGTGCCGGAAACGATGCTGCCAATGGGAATGCCGGCAACGACTTCCTCAATGGTGGTGAAGGCAACGACCAACTCTGGGGCAACGATGGGAACGACACCATCGGAGTCTTCCCATACTATGGAACAACCATTTTCGAACCTGGAAATGACACCATGGTTGGTGGACTTGGCGACGATCTGATCGCCGGTGCCTTGGTCGATTGGAACGGAAATCTCATCAACGACGGCAACGATGTCATCTTCGGCCAGGATGGAGACGACACCCTCTGGGGCGGTGCCGGTGGCGATATGATTTATGGAGGAGCTGGTGACGACATCATGCTCGGTGGGACCCCATTAACCGCCAACACGCTCCACACACCTCGTAATCCGAACCTTCCAAACGATGGTAACGACACCATGCTGGGCGGAGACGGTTTTGACGAAGTCGATGGCGGCAATAACAACAATATGCTGGACGGCGGGAACGATGGAATCCGTGAGACGGTGCTCGGCGGGAACGGCAACGACATGGGATATAGTCACCAACTTCAAGACCCTGTCAATTTCGACCTCCTGGCACTCGACGGCGGATTTAATCACTACTTCTGTGACGGTGACCTGATTGAACCTCCAGTACCAACAGCATCGTTCAACTACATCAACTGGATCATTCCATCCCAGTATTTCACAGGCGTGAAAATCCTGGCTAATGGGACAGTCGTAGAACATCCGACACTCGATTACCGAACCAAGCCAAAAAACGGCCCAAATGGTCCTGTCACCAAAACCGGTACCAAAGCCAGCCCAGTCAAAAAGCCGGTTGCAACGAAAAAAACCAGTTTTTCTGGAAAATCCAAGACAGTTGGACAGCTGACAGCTTCCAAGTCAAAGGTCCAGAAATAAACGGTCAAAACGAACGCTCTGAGTTACCAATAATCAGAGCCCTTGCGACAGAATCATCGCAAATCCATCAAAAAAAAGAATGACCTGAGCATCATCAGTTCAAACAATAAAAACCAAGGGGGAATCCGCCCCCTTGGTTTGATTTCAAATGCTACAGCCACTCGGCGATTTTCTAGCCGGCCTTGGCGCTAGCCCCGGTTCGCTGTTAGGAGATTATCCGCTGCTGGATGATTGTCTAGCCGGTCTCATAACTAGCCCCGGTTCGCTATTCTATTAAACCGAAAAGTATCCCCCTCTGTAAATATTTCAAGAAAAACCAGCTAAAGATTTCCTAATCCTAAGTTTTGAGGTTATACTTTATAAACGACTTTGAAATTGTGTGGAGTATTGCTTGGAAGGACTAAACCTTACATATGACCAGTTCATCGGAATCTCTTACCATTAGTTCTACGTTGCTCATCGGAGCTCGTTCAGCTAATCCTAACGCCTGGGTGATTATTGTCACACGATATAGCCCCAAAATTATGACCTGGATGCTGCTCGCCGGAGTCGATTCCAGTGATGCGCCCGACCTCTTGCAGGATGTCTGGCGCAGCGTACTTATGAGCTTAAAGAATTTTCGTCGCGAAAAACCTGATGACACTTTTCGTGGGTGGCTGCGTACAATCGCCCAGCGAAGAATTGCCGATTACTTTGAATCGAGAAGCCAACAGCCAAGAAATCTTCCATTAGATCAATTGGAATCGATCCAGAGCCAGAACTTATTAACGGAAGAAATCGCTGCAAATGTTTCGGAACGTGTGAAACTTTTACAGAAATGCATGCAACAGGTGGAATCGGAGGTTAAGCCAAACACCTGGCTTGTCTTTCAAATGCATGTGATTGAAGAGAAGTCCGTCGAAGAAGTTGCCGCAATTTTGAAAATCCCGACATATTCGGTCTACACATCCAAATCACGCGTCATAAAACGGTTACGAGAATTACTCGAGGATAATCAATCAGGTAAGTTATGAGCCAGAATCCGAATTCGCCTACCCCAGAAAAATGGATGGAATACCTGCAAGGCAAACTTCCGGAACCGGAAATCCTTGAAATTGAATCTTATATTAAACTGCATGGTATTCCAAAAGAATTGGCAGCCCTGGAATCCAATTCAGCCGATGATTCATTTATTAACGATGTACGCAAAACGGCCCTGAATCAGAATCGGGACGATCTCGATTCACTCGGATTTGATGCATGGAAACAATCCGTTGCATTACACCCTCCCGATAGTGACGTAAAACGACTCCTCGAAGCCTGGTATGAATTACAGCCAGACCTGTTCGGCCCAACTCCCAAAAATGGCACTATGATAGGCCGTTACAAATTATTAGAAAATGTTAGTCTTTCACGAATGGGGCGGGTTTACAAAGGCCTAGACAAACTTAATGGTAATCTGGTAGCTATTAAGTTTCCACCTGACGACCTGAGCAATAATACCCTCGAACGATTTAATCGGGAAATTCAGGTCGCCCGTCAATTTGATCATCCACACATCATCACCGTCATTGACGAATTGCAATACCGGGGGATGCCCGTTTATGTCATGCCCTGGATTGATGGAATTGACCTTGGACGTCTCTTGCGAATTGTAAACAGAATACAATTGCCTGAAGTCGCAGAAATCGGCCGTCAGGTTTCACTGATTCTCGAATACCTTATGAATCACGGAGCAGTTCACCGAGACATCAAACCATCCAACCTGATCCTCACTTCCTCAGGCGACGTTAAATTGATTGACCTCGGACTTGCCTTGTTTCGCAACTCGGAAATCACAGACGAAACATACACAGAAAGCATCCATATCATCGGATCGCTTGATTATCTCGCACCAGAGCAAGCTCGCGACGCCCATTCCGCAGATATCCGGGCCGACATCTACAGCCTCGGTTGCACGCTTTGTAAACTATTGACAGGCAAAGCACCGTTCGAGAGAGAAAAAGAGCGCCACGCCCTCCAGAAAATTATGGCCCATTCCATGGACCAATTCCCTGATTTAAACCAATGGGATCGAGCCATTCCTGCCTCATTCTCGAACCTCTTAATTCAAATGTGTGCCAAAAAACCTGAGGATCGATTTTCATCAGCAAAATCAATTGCCAAAAAGCTCAAACCATTCAGCACTGGTAGCAATCTTTCCAAACTTTATCAAAACCATTTAGAAATCGCGAATAAACCAATAACAAACCACACAACCCAAGATTACATCTACAGAAATCATACCAGATTAAATGTAAAATCAAGAAGAAATCTCCTGATAGGTTCTGTAGCTGGAATATCAGTAGTCGGTCTCGCAGTCACAACACCTTGGAATAAAATCCGGGAATCCCTTTCAAAACGGCTGACTTCCGATCCACCAAACGAATTCCTTTTCGCACCAAAGCCTCAGAGATGGCTCGATCCTCACAACTTATTTGTGCTCGACGGCGGAGTCCCGACCCTGCATGTGATTGATCCCGACAAAAACTTCGAAATCTCTGGTATTAACCCGCCTTTGATAGGCTGGAACCTTGCCGTTACAAGGTCAGGAAAATTGTTCATCGGCAGCTCATCAGGCGAAATTGGTCTGGTGGATCTTACAACAAACACAGGGAAGTATTACGACAACCTGCGTATCGACCTGAATTCAAATCATCCTTCTGGCCGAGGCACTGGTGGGATGTTTTATTATGACTCGAAATCACTTTACGTTTCAGGTATAAATTCAGGCAGGCTTTATAAAATCAACACAAATACAATGCAATTCGACGAATCTTTTGGTGAAGGTGGCTTTACTACGATCGGTCAGAGTCTCAACGGAATTGCCTGCGACCGCTCCGGAAATATCTATACGGCCTACATCAAAGGTGTTGCCAAAATCAGTCCTGACGGAAAGACTGTCCAGAGAGATTTTATTAA
>CAMCFM010000415.1 GCA_945874095.1 Candidatus Kuenenia stuttgartensis | reverse complement strand
TGGGCGTTGCCCAAGGCTGGTATGGAACGAGCCTTCGGCCCTCAAACCAAACCCATTGATCTATCGATAAATTGCGACTTTATAACTTATGCGTAAGAACGAGGGCTAGCGCCCGGCGGCTAGGTTCATAGCACCCCGGTTAATTCTCTTATGCGAACCGGGGGCTAGCGCCCGGCGGCTAGGTTCATAGCACCCCGGTTATTTCTCTTATGCGAACCGGGGGCTAGATTCAAACCAAGAAACCGCAGGCTATCGCCTCTTATCTAGCCGGTCTTGGCGATAGCCCCGGTTCATTGGTTTTGAAAACCGGAAGTTATTTTCAGCCTGATCCAAAAATAGGCGAAAACCCCGCACGGTCAGGGGGACCGGGCCTACAGAAATACGCTTCTGAGCGTGAATCGCGATTTAACGTGTGGCGAATTATTTCGCATGGACTGACACAACTCTCAATTGGCAGAGTAGAGAATATATGAGGCTTGCCAGGACCGATGAAAAGTCTGAAGAAGCAGGGTATCAGAAAAGATTCCAGTCCGTTACACTAGACCTAAGAGCCCGTTGGAACTTGGTTTGCAAGCCAGTTCCGAAATGGCTTCCATCCTGAAAAAATGTGCGACCCCCTCGCCATGCAAAACACGCAAGACCTGGAACAACCGACAGTTGCCAGCCGCTTTCAGCGACTTTGGGCCACTTCACGGTCATTTATTTCTGATAATACACTGACCCGTCGGTCGAAAAAACCACTCTTAATCCTGGTTCACAGTAGGTTTGGGCACGCTCTTGGCCTTGATCAGATCCATCCAGCAAACGTCCCGGCCGCAGTGGCCAGCGTGATGGTGCATGTGGTGGGTGTGGTGCTTTTGATGTTCGCTACGTTCGCCGTTTCGCAGCCTCAGGAAGCCGTCAAGATGGAGGCCCGGGCCTTCGTCGAGACGGTCTTGCCAGAAATGGAGAGGATGAATCTCGAGCAACTTGGACAGGTCTCAGACCCAACCAGCAAGCCGGCCGAGACTGGCTCGTTTGCTCCACAAGTTTCGACTGCCGTTGTGGATGCGCCTGAACGTGACCCGCTCGAAGATCTTGCCATAGCCGATATCGCCAAGCCTGCCTCCATGCAATTGCCAGAGGCGACCAGGGCCGACAAAAATGTCTCCATTCGTGGCACTGGAGCAGAATATGTGGGCGGAGTCGAAGGCGCTGTTGATAGGCTGGCGACGGAGATTCACAATCGGCTTAAGTCTGGTCCCACTCTGATCATCTGGCTTTTTGATGCCTCAGCGAGCTTGAGCGTGGAGCGGGAAAAGCTGGCGGAGCAGGTGGAGAATGTCTACAAGCACGTGGCCCAACTTGACAGCGATGGGCTCTCCAGTGGAGACGCGCTTTTGGGGATGGTCGTCGGATTCGGGCAGACTCAGGCCGCCATGACCCCCGAGCCTGTGGCAAGTCCTCAGGAGATCTCGTCGGCGATCCGTCAGGTGAAGATCGATACTTCCGGCATAGAAAATACGTTTCAGACCGTGGGAATGGTCAGCCAGAAATTTGCCAGATTTGAACGCAACAACCTGAAATATCAGCTGATGGTTGTCGCTGTGACCGACGAAGTGGGCGACGATGAACAGGCTCTTGAAGAGGCCATTGCGATCACCAATCGGTCCCAGTCGCCGGTCTTTGTGTTCGGTTCGCCCGCCCTTTTCGGGCAGGTCATGGGCCGGATGGATTATCGTGACCCGGCCACTGGCGAGATGCATTTTGGGCTGGAAGTGCGGCAGGGGCCTGAAAGTGCGATGGTCGAGCAGATCCAGATTCCTTACTGGTATCCAAGCCAGAATCCTGGTCAGCCGATGAGCTCTGGATTTGGGCCATATGCTCTGAGCCGGTTGGCAGCACAGTCGGGCGGGATTTATTTTGTGAGTCGCGATATCCCTGGCTGGAGGCAATTTCGGGGCGAGCATTTACGCGAATATGGGCCGGAGTTGGGAACTCGCGGTGATTATGAGCGTGACATGAACCGATGGCCGTTACGGCGAGCTTTGGTACAAGCCTCCGCAGCCACTCAGCGGACCATCCAGGCGGCCCCTGGATTGATGTTCCCGCCGGTGGAGGACGAAGGCTTCAACCGGGTCATGCTTCAGCAGCAAAGTCAGGCAGCACAATGGGCTTACATCGTGGACTCGGCTCTGGTGCCGATTGAAAAAGCGGCTCCTCTGCGAGATCGCGAACCATCCAGACGCTGGAGGGCGCACTACGATCTGATGCGTGGCCGGCTGTTGGCCCTGAGGGTGCGGTGCGTGGAGTACAACTCTGCCTGTGCCAAGCTGCGTAAGGAGTTACCGAAATTCAAGAACGCTGGTTCGAACGCCTGGAGGCTGGAACCATCGGACGAAATCGTGTCCGGCGAGAAGGCGAAAGCAGCCTCAAAAGAGGCGATGGAATTATTAGGAAAAGTGGTCACAGAGCATCCGAACACGCCTTGGGCAGATTTGGCGAGCCGCGAAATATCGGCCCCATTTGGGTTCAAGTGGGTGGAATTCACGCTGCCTCCGCCACCGAAACCGATGCCTGGAAACAACAACAATGCAGCCCCCCGGCGTCAGCCTGTGAAGCCCAAGGCGCCGCCGATCAAATTGTGATTCTGTTTGTTGGATTGTGATGCTGGGACAGGTTAGAGTCTCAGGCTTTCCTTTCGAGCATCCCTAAGTATATACTTTAACTAAGGATCTGCATTGAGCGAATCAGGCAGGTCTTGCGCTTGTCATTGGACAATCTCCAGAATCCCAATTTTGATTCTTCAAAGATTCCACTGCGTTAGTCAGGGGCCTGTCACGGTTCGAGCTGAGTGGGTCAAAATTCATGGCAGTTGAAGGTGGGCAAAACGCGAAACATCCGACACCAACCGGTTCGCCTGAGACGGCAGGACGGGGTGAGGTGCAGAGAGTGTCGTCGGTCCGCCAATTAAAAAGATCACTTAAAGCACTGCCAGCCTGGCTTTTAAGCCTCGTCTTTCACTTCCTGGCATTAATGATTCTGACACTGGCCACATTTGCGACTGCTCCGCCCACAGATAACCCCAAGTCGTTTGATGTATCGCCTTTCGATACTAAGGTTGCGCCGGAAGAAATCGTTCACATGATGGCAGATCCATCGGACGACCCTGTGCGAACACTGGCATCGGCGGCCGTGGCTGGGGATCTTTCCAAAACCGAGAAACCGTCGGCAACCCCCGCTCTTTCCGATGCAGGTAAGTATATACGGCCAGAGGATTTGCTGGTAGATATCGTGATTCCCAAAATCACCATGGATTTTGTCTCGCCCGTGGCATCGCAAATTCTCGAAGGTCAGGCTGGTTTCAAAGGCGACGTTCAGCCTGCTCAGGACATTGGCGAAGCGCTTGACCAACTGGCTCGCGAAATTCTGGTTCGACTGGGCCGGCAAAGGGTGGTGGTCGCATGGCTTTTTGATGAGTCGGAGTCGATGCGCGACGACCAGCAGGCCGTTCTTTCGAAATTTGACAAAGTGATGGGCGACCTCCGTGATCGAGTCGACTCAACGGCTCTAAAACGTTCAGAAGTTGATGCAGGTGCGGATGTTGTGGAACCAGATCCGAAGAAGCGTTCGGAACGGCGAAAGAATCGGGCAGAGACGGAACCGGTGCGTCATGCAGTGATCGGTTTTGGCGATCAATTCGACCTGATGCAGGACCCAACTGCTGACAACGCAAAGATTTCCGCCGCAGTGAACAAGCTCCGGGTGGACACCACAGGCATCGAAAATACGTTTCAGGCCGTAGGGAAAACGCTTCAGCGATATGGGTCGCTGGTGGATCAGGATCAGCAGTTGGTTGTGGTGCTGGTGACGGATGAATCGGGCGACGATTATTTGAATATTGAGGACGTCACGGCCGCGTGCAAAAGGCTTCGTGTGCCAGTGTTTGTGATTGGCAGGCAGGCCATGTTTGGAACGGATCGGCTGCAATATCGATGGGTCGATCCTCAGACTAAGGATGTCTACTGGACGACCATTCGTCGGGGCCCGGAAACGGCCGCCTACGAGACACTTCAGTGGGATGGCCTGCATCCAAGGCGCGAGGATCAGCCGTCAGGATTTGCGCCTTATGACCTAGCCCGACTGACCAAAGAGACAGGTGGCCGGTTTTTTATTTTGCCGACGGCCGAAAATGAGCGGGTGCGGCAGCGTGAAAAAGCCTATAACTATAAAGATATTAAAGAGTTGGCACCTGATTACGAGGGTCGGCCAGCTTATCTGGTCAGACGAAATAAGTCGACATTGAGATCGACGATGGCTCAAATTATCGAGAACACTCAGATGTTTGGGATGAGGGAAGATTTCCCGATCAACCCTCAGGAATTGTTGCCCTCCATGGTTCAGGCGACGGCTCAGGCCAGAGAGCGATATGCGGCGGTGGTGGTGATGGAGAAGCGGTTGAGGGGGCTGGA
>CAMCFM010000414.1 GCA_945874095.1 Candidatus Kuenenia stuttgartensis | reverse complement strand
GCGGATGGGCCGATGATGGGCCAACCGCCTTGATCTTGTGTGATATGGGAGTCGCCGCTCCATGGCTTGCTGGCACTGGCTTTACGTCCAGCGTGTGCAATCTGGAGCCCAGCCGCTGCCCCCTGCCCCTTGATAAAATGGGCGATTCGTGTGTAGGTTTCAATGTGGTCGTCTGACCATATTCCAGTGCACTGGGGACTGATTCTGCCTTCCGGAGAAACGGCGGTCGCTTCGATGATCACCAGACCTGCCCCACCGGCAGCGCGCGAGCCTAAGTGCACAAGGTGCCAGTCGTTGGGGAATCCGTCATGGGCAGAGTACTGGCACATGGGTGCGACGGCGATGCGGTTACGTAAAGTCACATCCTTGAGCTGATACGCGTCGAATAAACCGGCCATGGATCTTTTTTCCTGCTGGTCTTTGGGAATCACGATTCAACGGATTCGAGGATTTGGAGCCTGACAAGGCGTCCTCTCAGGTGAAGAATCTAACATAAATCCAGAAAATATGTCAGCTTGTCAGCGAGTGTTTTCGATTGGAATATGACTGAAATCTTGTTTGGAGGATCAGGTAATTAAAACCTTATGAAATGAGTCTGGCCTGTGATCAATGGATGATTCACAGGCCTGACGCATTTCGTAATTTAAGGAGTTTTATTAATTTTATCTGACGGATTTCAGGTGTTTTTTGTGCTGAAAGATCGAGTTCCACTGGTAGAGCCGAATTGAGCCAGATAATTTGGAAGAGTTCCAAGTACTCCGGGAGCAATTTCGGCAAATTGCAGGGTTTGCGCTCTCAGGGAATGGATCATCTGGGCCTCATTTTTTGTGGACTCACCGTGTGCAATATTGATTAGTCCAGCCTCTAGCAAGTCCACGACTGCACTGGAATTAGCACCGGTAAAATCGGGGTCCTCAGCGATCACCACGAGCGCTGAATTGGGTGACGTTGGGGCGGTTCTTCTGGACAGACCTAGTCCAATGCTTAAGCCTGTCGAGGGGTCTATTGAGAGCCCTTTCCCGTAAGGTAAACGGATTTCAGCTTTTATCAGAGCCGTATCAAGCTTGCCCAGAGCAGAATGATGGGTTACGCCTAATTCCCCGATCCCAATGAGATTGAGAGCAAGTGGATTGGCTAAATAGTCGGGCCCAAACTGGTTCTTGATTTTGGCCATGGATCCGGCAAAATTCGCAAAGGCTTTATCCACCTCACGCTGCGCACGCTCGTAAGTGTGGCTGGTCATCATCAGGTTACCCGTTTGACCTGGTGTGGCACCTACCAGAAAATGCGGAAACTTGAAAGTACTGTTCAGTACCAGTCGGTGTTCAAGCACCGCAACTCTTGCAGCAAGCTCTTGACCAGGCTTGTATTGGTTCTTTTGGAGTCTGATGTCGTGATTCATTGCACTCGCCTTTCATGAAACGTTTGATCTGCAAGAAATCCATTTCTTCGAATAGATATGATCCTCATAAAGTTAAAGTGCATTTCGTCTGAGAACCGGACATTTTTTGCCAGAAGAAAAGATCGTGATTTCCCAGAGGTCTCCATCCTGGCCACATCTCTTTTGGTGACAATATTTTTACATTTGTAATAAACGGTTTGGTTTTTGGTTGATTACCGAAGGTTTTTCGAATAGTCTGAGTAAACCAATACAGGGGGGACATGAGAAATGGCATTTTGAGGATTTGAAAATGGCGGGAGATCCTCCATGCCGTTCTGAATCAAGCGAGCGGTATTCGAAGAGCGATCCATCAACGGATGAGTCTTTGCAAAACAGCGATCACTGGGTTTATTTCTATCGAACTCTGTTGCGAAAAGCGAACAGATTCCTGCCTTTGTATTTGCGAAACAAGATCGGGGCCGAGGATCTGGTTCAGGAGACCATGCTTGTTGCAAGCCAGTATCAGGATCAGATTGAGCAGCGAAACCTTGACGAAATCTTGGCATGGCTGATCGTCATTCTTCGAAATCGAACGAAATATGCGATCCGAAATGTGAAGGCAACACCTCGTCAAAAAAATATTGGCCTTAGAGAAGTTCAGGCTGACGATATTTTATGGAACACCCTCTATACCGATGAATCAAGCCTTAATTCGCGATTTATCAAGGGTGAGGTGATTTTATACATGAAAATTGCCATGGGCCGTATCCCGAAAGATCAGCGAAACCTTTTAATTCTTAGATTTAATGAAGAACGTGATTTGCGATGGATTGCAAAAAAGCTGCGGATCTCGGAACGACAGGTCAGACGCCGGGTTCAAAATGCTTTGGAATCTCTGAAAATGGAATTTCACAATGCCTCAAGAAAATAAATCAAGCGTAAATATCACGTACTGGAGCTCATACCTTGATGATACAGGGCTCCAGCACGGTTGATCATTGAAATCCCGTGATCTCAAATCATTTCATTCAAACAGCCACAACGTCTTGAATGGTCGGCAATGTGGAGCGCCCATGAAACATCGTTCCATGCACTTCAATCACGCGGTTCTGATAGTCTTTATTGAGCCTTTTGAGGGTCTCATGGGCTTCTTCAAGGGCATAGTGAGGGATGGCAGGATACATGTGGTGGGGGGTGTGCTGATCCTGGCCATGGACAAAAACAGCCCATCGCGTGAACGGATCCACGTGGAAGACTCGTGTGTTTGTGACTCGGTCTTTATCCGTATTGCCGTGCTGGTAAATTTCACGTAAAAGCATGTAGTACATGAAGGTTGTGAGCAGTGGCAAAACCCAGAGCCCGAAGAACAGGGCCGTGCTCCGACCACCCGTCCATGCCCTGAGAGTGTTCAAGCCAAGCAGGCCAACGATTAAGAACGTAAGACGCATGGCCGATGCCACACGGACTGGGTAAGGCTCTTTGAATGGAGAGACATAAACCCATTTGGATGGGAGGGTTAAGGCTCCTGCCACAGCCACAATCACACCGAGGGTAGCAGAGGCTAGAACGAGGTCGAGTCGCCCTGCCCGTTCTGAGGCGATCATGGCTGCGTCGGTTGTCAGGAGCCAGACGACGGCCAGAATTGGGCCCAGTTTGAGGCGGGTGGATTGGGGTGGAACGATGCCGATTTTACGGAGATAAAAGCTGTCACCCACTGCGAATACGTTGTTTAGAACGTAGTCGGTGCAGTAGCGGACGACGCTGATTGGGGAGAAGAACGGTCGCAGGTAAGTCTCAGCGATGAACCCCCAGCGGCCTTTGGGCAGGCGTCCGCCCCAGAAACGCTCCATGTTTCGATAGTCGGGGTCGAAAGTTTCGTCGTTCACAAACTGGTGGTGTGCCATGTGGTTAAGACGATAAAGCTGGACACTTGACATGAGTGGGAACAGGCAGAGCCAGTCGCCCACGAGGTCGTTCATGACCTTGTTTTTGAGAAGCGTATAGTGCGACGCTTCGTGGGCAATCGCTGCGAGTCGGTGCTGGACTCCGCCCATGATGATCGAACCGAGGCCGAACATCAAAATATTGGTCCATCTGGGCAGCCCCCAGCTGGCTCGATATTCCAGGAATATCGCACCTGCTGCAAATACGGCCAGAATGGTAAGGTAATCTACGGCCAAATAGCCCATGTTTCGCAAGCCATCGACATGGCGAAGTTTACGCAGAGCCAGATTTAACTCAATCGCAGATGTGGATTCAGCAGATCTGGCGTCACGTGACTTGCGGCCAATCTGCGCAACTCGTTCAGCCAGATCATGTTCCAAGTCAGTTTCAATCGTTGACATTGCACCGTCCCTCAAGTCGCACGAACTACGGATATTATCTATTTTAACACACGGTGAAGGTGCTGGCCTAAAAATGGTCGTATTTCGTTAAGAAGTCGCCAGCCTGTTTACATCGACATGGATGGGCCGGAATTTGTACTTCCAGGGAGTGGTGTTGGTCTGGCGAACGGAAACGATCCTACAGGCTTTCGTAAATTCATGGCTGGACTGCCCCTCATTGGTGCAGAAGGCTTCATCATGAGGGGTTGCCACCCTGCCCCTAATCCAGTTCGGAGTGGTTCCATGCCCAAGGCACCAATATTTCTGCCTAAATTTGAGCCTTGAGGATTCATCGAACCCGGTGAGGACATCGAAGGCTTCGAAGGTCGCGCCATCTCTCTGGCTGAACTTCCCAAAAAGCCAGGACCAGCTGGTAGATATCCTCCACCTCCAAACGGGATCAATGATGGCTGCGAATAGCTGCTCAGTGGTCGTCCTGAAAGCGACTCAAACTTATCAGATAACAAGCTTTGTGAAATCGCTGAGGATGGGATCAGCAGGATCAGGAAGTTTATGGATAGAATGGATATAAACTTACGAGTCATGGTGTTACACTCATTGGTGGGAGTGTCGGGAGTTGTTCAGGGAGAGGTGGTTTGATCGACTTCAGCTCCTCTGGTGATACCTGGGTCAACCTCATCCCAACGGCACGTTCCAGGCTTGCGGAACTTTTCGCCAGTTCGGTTTCAACCTGAGCAATCTGAAGCTCT
>CAMCFM010000413.1 GCA_945874095.1 Candidatus Kuenenia stuttgartensis | reverse complement strand
ATCAGGCCGAAAAGCGTGAAACCGAATGATTTGTTTTGTTGATATTTAGTATGGAAGTGATGCGAAATTAGATTATGAGTTGCAATCTCACTTCATCCACCGAGGCTTTTGGCAAGTTTTATAAATTCTGGCCATTTCTCACCAATTTCGGATTTCAACCAATCAGCTGCGGTCACTTCAATTGTATTCTTTGAGTCATATTGCATAAATCTATTAGAAAGTTCCTGGATCAGCGCATTCAATATCGAGCCGTTCTGCCATGCGGATAGAGCCGCAGTGATGGCCCAGGATGCTGCGTAATCATCATCATTTGAGAGGGGGTTTTTAGTGAGGTCACGTCTTAGAAATGCCTGTATGTCCAAAGACGTAGCCACCTTTTTCCAATCCCGCGCACGTTCATGGTTTGTGGTTGCAAACAGTGATGTTGATAAATCGAATCGGGTTGCATTTTTGGAACGATTGGACCGCATTTTCAGTCGTTTTTCGGCGGAGTGATCGCCGAGCATGGCCAGCCCCTCGTGAAGCCATCTGGGCCAGGCGTCCCATCCAGGGCACAAGCCTGATTTTAAAGCGAATAAGTGGATCGACTCATGAGCGATCACGTCATATGGGCTGGTGGCATTTAATTCCATAGGGTCGCATAAAACCAGCGAAATCAATCTGACGGGATGGGTTGCACCCAAGCTGCCGGTCAGTCCCTCAAGCCCTTCCTGCTTCAGGTAGGCTTCATAATCCGTTTTCTTGTCGAATAATCCGACTGCAATGCATTCTGAGCCAGAGCGGTGCGGAATGTCGAGTTTTTTAAGCCACACCACGAAATCTTGAAGCACCGCTTCAACCGTTTCAAGTGCCTGTTCTACTAAAATTCTGGGAACTTCAGGTGCTGCAATAATGCACGATAATTCTGATGGAGACATAAGCACACTGCTCCCAAGTGTTCGCTTGAGATGCTCGATGGCACGCAATTCGTGTGGCTTTTGAGTGCGGATCATGACTTCAGATCAACAGACTCCAGAAAAATCAACACATTCGTGGCGATACAGGCTCGACACGCACCGTCCGGCGATTTACTCTGGAACTAGATCAGGGGAAATCGCAACCAGAGTGATCGTCGCCAATTTGGTAACAGAGTCAAGGGCAGTTTCTCCGCTCAATTCTCACCGCAGTGATCGTTGAAAATTCCATAGAAAGTCGCAGACCATCATGCCACACCTTGTCAGTCGAAGTTTTTTGACGATTTTCATCGGTGTTCTAATCGCCATTAAGCCTGTTCTCAAGGCGGATGAAACCCCTGCAAGCTGGCACTCCGAGGGTAAGCATGGGGCCGTTGCAGCTGGTGGGCTTGCTTCGGTCGAAGCTGGTATGACGATTCTCAAAAGCGGTGGAAATGCGGTGGATGCCGCTGCGGCCACTTTGCTGGCACTGGGTGTAACAGATTCGAGAAGCTATTGCCTGGGGGGCGAAATTCCGATCATCATTTACGATGCCAAGCGGAATATTATAGAAGTACTTGTTGGACAGGGTGTTGCACCTCGATTGGCGACCCGCGAGTTCTTCTTGAACCAGCCTGACGGAATCCCTGCAACAGGTTTATTAAGCGCGACAGTTCCGGCCGCGATTGATGTGATTATTACGGCCTTGGAGCGTCATGGATCGATGCGGTTCAGCAAAGTGGCCGAGCCTACGATTAAGCTCTTGGACAGCCCAACCGAGCCTTGGCATAAAGATCTTCAAAAGACTTTGAAGGCCATGTGTGAGGCTGAGCAGAAGCACAAAGACCGGTTGATTGGACTAAGGGCTGTATCAGATTATTTTTATCGAGGGCCAGTGGCACGAGCCATAGATAAATTCTCTCGCGAAAACGGCGGGCTTTTACGATACGAGGATCTTGCAAAACACCATACAAAAATTGAACAGCCTGTAGTCGCGAATTATCGCGGTTACAAGATTGTGAAATGTGGGATCTGGACACAAGGGCCAGCACTGTTGGAAGCATTGCAACTGCTCGACGGATTTCAGATGGACAAATTCAAGCCTGCTTCAGCCGATGCGATCCACTTGCAGGCAGAGGCTTTAAAGCTGGGCTTTGCAGACCGTGACGACTATTTTGCAGATCCCGATTTTGCACAGGTGCCTGATCTGAAAGAACTGCTTGACCCGGAATATACGAACGCCAGACGTTCTTTGATTCAAATGGACAGGGCTTCCACAGAACGGATTCCTGGGGACCCTAAGTCGAAAAAAGCCCGACGCGGGGTTCCGCCAATTTCGGCAGGTATCGGCGGACCGGCTCTTGATACCACGACATGTGTGACTGCTGATTCACAGGGCAACATGGTCGCATCCACACCGAGTGGATGGTCGGGAGTTGTGGCTGGAGAGACTGGAATCTGGCTTGGGACCCGGCTTCAGAGTTTCACGCTTGATCAGAATTCTCCAAATGTTCTTGTGCCTGGCAAGTTGCCTCGGATCACTCTGACCCCTACGATGGTGATGAAGGATGGAAAAGCCGTCGGTGTGATTTCCGTGGCGGGAGGCGATGGTCAGGAGCAGGCTGGAATTCAGGTGGTGACGAATTTGATCGACTTTAAGCTGGCACCCAAAGATGCCGTCAAGCTGGGACGATTTCATACAGATCACCTTGTGGGATCGTTCCGCCAGACTCCTCCGAAGCTCGGATCACTGACGTTGGACGAAACCATTTCTGACGAAGTTGCCAAAGAGTTGGTGAATCGCGGGCACGTGGTGAATCGCCAGAATGGGGCACTTTCGCACCCAATCGTAATCTGGCGAAATTCGGAAACAGGCTTGTTTCAAGCGGCTGGTGACCCAAGGGCTCGCCGGAATGCGATGGCTTACTAATAGAAGAAGGCTTCTCACCATGGGAATTCGCAGATCCGTCTATCGACTCATCCTGGTTGGTTTTTGCGGCTTTGCGATTCCTCTGGGATTCATGGAGCAGGGGGTTGCCCAAGAATTTCGACTTTCAGAGCCGGCCGTTTGCAAATCCGTCAAAGGCCTGCGAGATTTCGTTCGACTTGATCCACCGGAACTTACGACGTTTGATAAGCTGAATATCTATGTTGAACCATCGGGTTTCGCCACTCAGCTGATTGACGGCTTGCGGAAGGCGAAATTTGTGCAGAATGCCAAAGTGCGTGCAAAGGGGATGAAAAAAGTTCTGTTCGAGCGTCGAGATCTTTACAAGTTTGAGCCGGAAGTTAAATCGGACGTCGAAGAGTTCTATCTTATGGCTTCTATTGGCTTTAAGAACTTTCCGCCAGGCGAGTATACGCTCGAACTGGAGACCATAGACCAAGCCGCAAAGCCTGAACAGAAAAAGATTCAGACGATCGAATTCCGGATCATTCCTTCAAATACGGATGATTCTGAAGGTCATCCAAAACCCAAGATAAAGCATCGGAAAAAAGCGTAGAGCTAATTTCCGAATATGTGTACGGAGGAATGAAGGTCGACTTTGCAGGTCAGCCGGACTTCGCTTTGACAGACTCTTTAGAGCTTGTCTGTGATGAGACTTCCGGAGGTTTTTGCACTTCAGGAGCAAACCGAGACTTGGACGAATCGAAGGGTTTGGACTCAATAAAGACATCCATTTGCTGGCCGACGTAAAGCTCGCCTCGTTTTACCGTTTTTGGCAGAGTGTAAATTACTTGCAGCACACGGGTATCGATCCGTTCCGAGTTCTCGCCAGTCAGGTTCCGCTTGGGGATCACATAAGGATCTACCCGGTACGGAGTGATCGCATAAACGGGATCGCTTCGGCCTTTTAAGTAGGCAAATGCTTTGGCCTTAGGATCAAACCGGTCAAGGTCTTGTTCGTCAATATCGGCCCTTACATGGAGAGTCCCGGTATTGCCAAGTACAAGCAGTGGTTCGCGATTGAGTTGAGCTGCAAATTGACCGGGACGAACGTTCACCTGAAGGACTTGGCCGGGCGCAAGTGCTTGTACAGTATGGCGGTCCAGATCGACCTTGGCACTTTCAACGTTGGCTTGTGAGCTGAGAATTTCCGCTTCAGAGATAGCGATCTCACGGTCCCAGCTTCCAGCCTTTAATCTAGCGAGTTCCGCAAGGGCTTTATCACGAGCGGCTTGGGCCACGGAAAACGCATAACGATCGCGGTCGTAATCACTTTGGCTGATCGAGCCTCGCTGAAACAGACGCTGGGCACGTTGCCAGGCGGCATCGGCGTCGGCCAGGCGGGCGCTGGCCTCCTGAACAAAAGCCTCGGCAGGTGGAAGGTCTTCTTTCCGAGGGAAATTCTTGAGCCGTTCGAGTTGGGCTTGTGCGACAGCCAGCTTTGCTTGCGCTGCTTTGAGGTCGGCTCGCGACTGACGGTCGTCGAGGCGAAACAGGGGCTGACCGAGAGTGACGGTATCGTCAACTTTGACAAGGACTTCCGCCACAACTCCCGGAATGTTGGTGCCGATCAGAACATTTTCTGACATGGCTTCCACCAC
>CAMCFM010000412.1 GCA_945874095.1 Candidatus Kuenenia stuttgartensis | reverse complement strand
TCTTAGGCTGGTGTTCGAGAACTTTGTCGATCAGCCCGTATTCGCAGGCATCTTCAGGACCCATGAAGCGGTCGCGGTCTGTGTCGGCTTCGAGCTTCTCAAGCGACTGACCTGTGTGCTTCTGATAGATCCCGTTGAGCTGCTTTTTCATTCGCATGAACTCTTCGGCATGGATCAGAATCTCGGTCGCCGTACCTTCCATACCGGCCAAAGGCTGGTGGATCATGATCCGGCCATGAGGCAGGCTCGAACGCTTGCCGGCAGCTCCGGCCGCCAACAGCAGGGAACCCATGCTGGCACATTGGCCCATGCAGTAGGTGGCCACGTCGCAAGGGATGTACTGCATGGTGTCGTAAATCGCCATGCCGGCGGTCACGCTTCCACCAGGGCTGTTGATGTAGAGATGGATGTCGGCTTTTTCGTCCTGGTGGGCCAGAACGAGAAGCTGGGCGACGATCACATTGGCGACATTGTCGTCAATGGCCGTCCCAAGAATGATGATCCGGTCCTGAAGCAAGCGGGAGTAAATGTCCATCGCCCGTTCTTCGCGGCCGTTTCGTTCGACGACGATTGGAATCAAAGCCATTTATGAAAATCCTTAGCGGGAATGTGAGGCACTCAACCGTGATTTATCAGGGAACGCAGGTTTATCGGGTGGTCGCACCGGCAGGTGAAATATCGCCACCTTCGCCGCCACGATCAGGCTCGCCAGGCTTGGCCACAAGGCCGGTCGAACCAGGCGCAATCTTGCCGACAACCAGATCGACGATCCCGTATTCCTTGGCCTGAACGGCCGTCAGATAACGATCGCGTTCCGTGTCCTTAGCCACTCGCTCATAAGGCTGACCGGTGTGCAAGGCGACAATCTCATTGATCACCTTCTTGCTCTTAAGGATCTCTTCAGCCTGAATTTCAATATCCGAAATCTGGCCGCCCACCTGACCATAAGGCTGGTGAATCATGACCTTCGAGTTCGGCAGGGCGTATCGCTTGCCCTTGGTTCCACCAGCCAGAAGAACGGCAGCACCACTGGCAGCCATCCCAATGCAGTATGTGGAGATGGGGCAGTCGATAAACTGCATGGTGTCATAGATCGCCAAAGTGCTGGAAACGCTTCCACCAGGGCTGTTGATGTAAAAATTAATACCCTGATTACGGTTCTCGTATTGCAGGTATAGGAATTTCATGACAAGCATGTTCGCGACGGCATCGTTGATGACACCTTCAAGAAACACGATGCGGTTTTCCAATAAGAGGTCGCCAAGGCCCATCTGACGCTGGCGGGAGTAATCCCGGTAGCGTTGCAGTCTTGGATCGACCATGGAAAGCGGATCTATCATCGGTTGCGATCCTTCCGAAGCAGAATTGGGCTGAGGTCTGAAAAACCAGGAGCCAGGTTGGGGAGAATTTGGCAGACGGTTCACCCATGAACCATTCGACCACGATTCAGAAAAAGGCCGCCCGATGGCGGACGGCCTCTCATATCATATGAATTGTCGCCAGAAATGATCGATAATCAAGAGGCGTTTTCAGATTCTGATTCCGAGGCAGCTTCAGCAGCGGCTTCCGCTTTGGCTTCTTCAGCAGCATCGACCAGTCCACCTGGTGAGGCAGATTCTTCAAGCGTTTCGATCTCAGTTTCATCCACCATCGCAACGTCTTCAATCGTGACGTTCTCGAGGATGTAGTCGATCGTCTTGTTTTCAAGAACCTGAATCGCGAGGAAATCCATCGAATTTTCACGCTCAAGACGGGCCCTGATCCGACGAGGACTTTCATCCTCACGTTCAGCCATCCTGGCAATCTCAAGATTCAAATCTTCTGGCTCAACCTTGATATCAAGCGATGTGGCGATCTTGTCCAAGATGAAGTATTCTTTGAGACCACGAATCGTCGCTTCAAAAGCGTTGGCACGAAGCTCAGCTTCACGGGCACGGATCTGGTTTTCAGACAAACCGGATTCACGCAAGTCCATCACCCGCTTACGCATCGTGTCGCGTGTCTGGCGATTCACGAGGTCGCGAGGAAGATCAAACGGAACGGCTTCAATCAGCTGATTCATCAGATCATTACGAACAGCCTGGCGCTGGCTCGATTCCAGACGACCCTGAAGCACTTCTTTCAAAGCGTCTTTCAGCTCTTCTTCAGTATCGAAACCAATCGCACCCAAAAAGTCTTCGTTCACTTCAGGCAAACGCAGGAACTTCAGGTCGTTGACTTCAAAAGTCACGTCAATTTCTTGACCGCGAAGAGAAGGATCAGCCGAGGCAGTTCCCACAAGTGCTTTGGTTGTCCGCTTTTCACCAGGCTTGACGCCCAGCAGGGTCTCACCACAGGAAGGAACGGAACCGTCTTGGAAACGGAGTTCAGGCTGAACCCGAAACTGAATATCTTTAGCAACGTTGACTTGCTCGCCACCGCGGGTGAAGACAAGATCAGCGATCACCAGATCGCCCATCTCGGCACCGGTGTCCT
This sequence comes from Candidatus Kuenenia stuttgartensis, assembly GCA_945874095.1. GTDB lineage: Bacteria > Planctomycetota > Planctomycetia > Isosphaerales > Isosphaeraceae > QWQI01. The sequence continues at coordinate 2,007 of CAMCFM010000412.1, read as the reverse complement.
CTTTAGGAACAAGGTCAGCATAACGTTCGAGGAACGACCTATACTGCTTGTCCACATCTTCAGAGGTCAAATCGCGTGTCGGCCGTTTGATCTTGAGCTCTTTGAAAGCAGGAGCTTCAAAGTCAGGTCTGACTTCCACTTCCATCTCAAAGCTCATCGAACCGGTATCAGGCAGAGAGACCGCTTCAAAGTCAAGCTGAGGTTGCGAAATCAAGTTCAACTTATGATCTTTTTCGACTTGTTCAAGAGTGGCCAGCATCAGATTGGTCTTAACCCGATCAGCCATTTCTTTCTTGAACCGACGCTGAAGCAGCACTCGTGGAACTCGGCCCGGACGGAAGCCAGGAACCTGGGCTTCCTTCTTCATGTCGCCGATCGAGTCTTCCAGTTGAAGGCTGATCTCTTCTTGTGGGATCGTGACCTTGATTCGCTTCCGGCATGGGCCGGATTCTGTAATTTCAGCGCTGTAATTGATTTTACGGGGCGCGATTGCGTCCATTACGCTGTCTTGTTCTGTCTCGGTTACTACCGCTTGTTCACTACTGGTCATCGATCGAGATCCCTAAAACAAAAAGGTTGCATGGCCTTGGCAGACCACGCAACCTTTTTGGGTTTCGGTACGTGGAAGAGCGGGAGATGGGATTTGAACCCACGACAACCACGTTGGCAACGTGGTGCTCTACCCCTGAGCTACTCCCGCTTTTGGAGTCGTTTTGCGTCTCTTATGTTTCCAACAGAGGCGACACGAATATTTATATCGTGAGATTGCTCTCCGATCAAGAGACTTCCCACCTTTTTTTCGAAATTTCGCGGATTTCTTCCTTCATCAACATGCCTGTTTCTTACTCTAAATCGCTACATTGACTACTTATAATGGGCTTCTGACACTCACGTCGATCATCTTCATGGCCCCTTCATCTTATGAACCTCCTCTTACGATTTTCCGTCCTTTTCGAACCATCGTCCTCTTTCACCATTCACTTTCAGACCCCTTCAAGCCAATAATCGTAATGGCCCTCCGGTCCATTCGCATACGCATCCCAAGACTCTTCCCTAATTAATGTGACTTGAATGCCAACTCTCAATCATCCGCAATCACTTATTCCCCCTAAGTTTATCACCATTCTGGCAGCCCTTTTGTTACTCGCCCAATGGGGAACCGCCCAGTGGAGCCTTCGTCATGAGAACCCGACCATCGACGAAGTTCTTCACCTCCCGGCCGGTATCAGCTATTGGCAAACGGCGAAATTCCGCCTCTATCACCATAACCCGCCTCTGGTAAAGCTCTTGGCGGCTTGGCCTGTGCTCAACCGTATCACTCCCGAAGATCAGAACAAGCTTTATCAAACCAAGTATTGGACCGACGATCAGCCTAATAAAGCCGGCTTTGGTCACGACTTCGCTCAACTTCATGCCACCGATTTTTTCGAACTCTTCACCATCTCACGATCCGTTATTCCCACGTTCCTCGTCATCGGTGGACTCGCTGTATTCATCTGGTCACGCTCTGTTTATGGCAATTTAGGCGGTCTTCTCAGCTTGGCTCTCTGGTGCGTTTGCCCAAATCTTCTCGCCCATGGCCGACTCATCACCACCGATGTCGCCAGTGCTGCCATCGGAACCGCTGCTACATATGTTTTTGTTCGATACTGCCGAAATCCGTCAAATCGGTCGGCTGGTCTCGCCGGATTTGCTCTCGGGATCGGTCTGCTCACCAAGTTCAGCCTTCTCGTGCTCGTTCTACTGTGGCCCCTGATCTGGGCCATTCAGATCATCCTTACAATCCCTCAAAATGATCGCAAGTCATATATTAAGAGATGTTTACCACATGTTCTTCTAGTCACTTTAGTCAGTATGATGGTGGTGAATTTGGGTTACGGATTTGAAGGCACAGGCCGCAGTCTTGGCCAATTTGAATTCTACAGCCAAAGCCTGACCCGTGAACTCCCTCCCAATCGACCACGGTTTCACCAAACCGGCAATTCCATGCTCGACATGCTTGGCAGC
>CAMCFM010000411.1 GCA_945874095.1 Candidatus Kuenenia stuttgartensis | reverse complement strand
GCTAGCCCCGGTTAATTGGATTTGGATTTGGATTTACTAGCCGGTCTTGGCGCTAGCCCCGGTTAATTGGATTTGGATTTGGATTTACTAGCCGGTCTTGGCGCTAGCCCCGGTTAATTGGATTTGGATTTGGATTTACTAGCCGGTCTTGGCGCTAGCCCCGGTTGGATTTCTAAATCGCCGAAACCGGGGGCTATCGCCCTGCGGCTAGAAAAATCAAATCAATCGCCGGCATCCATATAAAAATCAAGGATGGGCATAAATAAGCCCACCCTCGTTTAAATTCGATTTCAAGTTGGTTTAACCAACAAGAATTATTTCGCAGCTGGTTTAGCGGCCGCTTTAGCCGCAGGTTGACCGGGTGCAGCCGGCGGAGCTGGTGGGAAGAGGTCGGTTGGGAGTGGCTTGATGTCGATCTTGGCCGTCTTCTTCGCGGCCATGACCAACTGCTCCTGACGCTCCTGAGCGAACGCATCCAGAGCCGCGTTTCTGACAGCCGGATCGGTCGGATTCACAGGCTTGCCCAGCTTGCGATCTGTGGTCTGGATCAAGTGCAGGCCAAACGGTGATTCCACCACATCAGACATCTCACCCTTCTTCAGGCCAAACGCAGCAGCAGCAAATGGCTCGATAAATTGGCCCTTGCGGAAGAAAAGACCCAGATCGCCACCGACCTTCTCGGCGTTGCCTTCGTCTTCAGAAAACTTGTTGGCAGCTTCAGCGAAAGTCAGCTTACCTGTGGCCACCTGTTGCTTGATATCAACCAGCTTCTTCTTGGCAGCTTCTTTAACAGCAGGTGTGGCATCGGCTTCCAGCTTGACCAAAATGTGGCTGGCACGCACCTGATCGCCATTGAAGACTTCTTTATTGTCAGCAATGAACTTGTTCAAGGCGGCATCTGTGCCCACGGTGGTCACATATTTCTTCCAGAGCAGGAACTGTTCAAGCTCTGCCCTCAGCTCTTCCATGGACCGACCACTTTCCAGAAGTACATTGGCAAGCTCGGTTTTCTGCTCTTTCAAGGCTGTCTTGAGCTTCTCAATTTCAGCGTCGATTTCGGCAGGGCTCACATTGACCTTGGCGGCTTTCACAGACTGCATGACCAGCTTCGTGTTGGTCAGTACATCGACGACTTGCTTGTAGAGCTGTTCAGCATCAAAGTTCGGTGGTAGCTGGTACTTACTAAGAAACTGGACAATCTCGCCACGGGTGATTTTATCGCCATTGATGGTCGCCAGAACCTCGCCCTTCTTGGTTTCATTGGCTTTTTTAACAGCTGCGGCTTCCGGGCTCAGTCGAGCAGGAGCCTGCTGGCCACCACCACCGGCTACGGGTGGCTGTTGGGCAATCGCCACAGAAAGTGTCATGGATGCTGCGACAACGCCTGTCAAAACCATACGAGCCAATCCGGCCTGCTTCAATCCGAACATAAGGAACCTCCGTGCTGGTAGGGCTTTCGCTCTTGGAAACACCTACCGGCAATCAACCCTTGGAAGATGGTCAAAAGATACCGATTACACTCTTTATACCATTTATCCGGACTTTGTCCGCGCCATTTTCGGTGAAATCTTAACCTTAGGATCAGTCCGGAAAAAATTTCCTGTTTTTAGCCGCAAGGCGCTAGCCCCCTCGCATTCTGAAATCTGGAGTTTGAGTCTGAGATTTGAGGCAGAGCCCAACAGTGATTCATAATCTTTTAATGAACAACGTGTTATGTAGGCCATGTCCCCTGAAATGGCGGGTTTTGGTCTTATTTTCTAGAACGATGTAAATCGATTTGGCATAATATGTTACATACGTATTGACTGAAAGAGCGAAAACCGCTAGGTCATGGGACCTGGCCTACAGAAAACCACTTCTGAGGGTGATTGGGGTTTAGCCCCCGGTTTCGGCGATTTAGAAATCCAACCGGGGCTAGCGCCAAGACCGGCTAGACAAGACACCTGACCTCGTTCTTACGCATGATCGAGCAAGTACGAACCATCCGCACCTTACAAATCTCATTTCTAACAAAATTCCCAATCACCCCCTTGACTCCTCCCGTATAGTCAGTCATCGAGCGAGAAGCACCTTTTGAACAACTTTTTGATCAAAAGATTATCGGTCTCCTGTTTTGAGTGGGTCGCTCGATTGCTCTACAGTCGGTCTCGTAAACCAGAAGTGTCTTGGACATTCGGGTTTTTCATCCGACTTTTTTCCGTTTCCCTAAGCCAAAGCGTTCCAGAGAAAGGAACACCCCCTCCGATGAACCCCAATTTGACTGAAATCGCATTCGTTATGGATCGCTCCGGATCAATGGGATCCATGAAAGTGGAGGCCATTGGTGGCTTCAATGCCTTTATTGAAGAACAAAAGAAAGGTCCCGGAGAGGTTCGTTTTACACTCATTTTGTTCGACAATGAATATCTGAAAGTGATCGATCACCAGCCCCTTCCCAGTGTCGAAAAATTGACCGATGCCACTTATGAGCCACGCGGCTCAACCGCATTGCTCGACGCCATGGGCCGAACCATCGAAGAGATCGGCCAGCGGCTCGCAAAAACTCCGGAGCAGGATCGGCCCGGTCATGTGATTGTCGCCTGTATGACTGACGGTGAAGAAAATGCGTCGCGGCATTATAGCAACAGTAAACTGGCCGCCATGATCGAACTTCAGCGTACCACTTACAGCTGGGAATTCGTCTTCCTGGGAGCCACTCTGGAGGCCCGTGAAATGGCCAAATCCTGGTCGGTTCCGGATCAGGACATCGACTCCTTCGTCGCATCCGCTGCAGGTGTCATAGACGCCAACGTCAAGATGTCCAAAAGGGTCTACGAAAAGCGTATGGGTAAAACATGCAGGCCTGAATAATCCCGCTCAGGCGAGGGCTTCGGCCCTCGCTTTTTTTATGCACTACCACTGTTTAACAGTTGCCGTTCGCAGCATCTCGGTTTAGTCTGATAAACGAGTCCCAAAAACTTCCCCTGATCGGTTCGAACTGGAGTTCCCCAAAAAGTCATGTTCTTCTCTGCCAAATCCCCAATCGCTATCGCACTCGCCGTTGTCTCAGGCTTTGTTGCATCCGCACAAGCTGACCTGAAGGTGGGCGACAAGGCCCCTGATTTCACGCTCAAGGCCTCGGACGGCAAAACCTACAAACTGGCTGATTTCGCCGGCAAGCAAGCCGTGGTGATCGCCTGGTTCCCGAAAGCCTTCACCGGTGGCTGTACAGCCGAGTGCAAGAGCCTTCGTGCCACCACAGAAGCCCTTAAGCCAACAGGCTCTGCGTATTTTACAGCCAGTTGCGACGATGCCGAAACGAATGGCAAATTTGCCAAGTCGCTCGACCTTGATTACCCGATCCTCTCCGACCCTGAAAAGAACACCGCCAAAGCCTATGGAGTGGTTCACGAAGGTCGTGCAAACCCAGAACGCTGGACATTTTACATCGGCAAGGACGGCGTCATCAAAGAGATCGACAAAAAGATCCGAACCGCTCAGGCCGGCCCTGACGTGGTCGCAAAGCTCAAAAGCCTTGGCCTGACCAAGTAAGTTCCAATCTGATCGAATTCATTGGCGGGGTTGAAAATCAGCCCCGCCTGAGTTTTTTTATTCGATTCCTTTAAGCAATCCACTGACATTCAGAATGGAATGTCGCCTTCAAATTCGAGGGCTTTGATGATCTCAATCGCCTGTTCCACGCTCGGCACTTTCGCGCCTGGCTTGCGGCCATTCTGATCGGCCTCTGCAAGAACGAGAATGGCATCAAAGTCGGGATCGTTTTCCAAAGATCGACGACCGCGATGCCCCAGTGTCCCATTCCGATAATCGTGGGCATCGGCCAGTCGGTCGATAAAGTTCCGAGTCCTGTCCGTGATCCGACCCTTAAGCGCCTTCATCGTGGCAGAATGGTGGTCTCCACCAGGTTCCAGAGACTTGCCAATGTCGTGGAGCAGGGCGGCTGTCAAAAGCTCTTCATCATAAGCGTGGGTCTCGCGAACACCTTCAAAAACTTGAAGGCTGTGAAACAAAGCGTCGCCCTCAGGATGCATTTTCGGGTGCTGCTTCACCTGCTCCAGCGGCCTCAGGAGCGACAGATATAACTCAAAACGATCCGTAATCTCTTGTTTGGCTGCAAGTTCCGCTTCGTTCGGCAACTCGCCGGCAGTCGCCTCAACCGGCATCGGTACCGGCTCAGGTTCGGGACCAGGATCCGGATTGACCGCCTGCGTTTCATAAATCTCCATCACAAGTTCGTCTGAGGGTAGTTCCCCAGGCTTCACAGATAGCCCCAACACCGCCACGGCCTGCATTTTTGCAGCGTAAAGATCTTCTGCGTTAGGAGTTCGCTTCAATTCGCCGGCGTCGTTCACGTCCACAATCAACTTGATCCGGCGGGCCGCTTCGGTCGCAATGTGCTTGTGCCGACGATCCAGAGCACGTGCGCTTTGGGCATCAGGCCGATTCGGCTGACCATGGGAACGGCGATATTTGTCGAGTCTGCTCATATTTTTTTT
>CAMCFM010000410.1 GCA_945874095.1 Candidatus Kuenenia stuttgartensis | reverse complement strand
ATTTAAAGCGAATATTGGGCCTGTTTCGGTCCACAGAATCAGTTCAGGCAGGGGCGAGCCGTCGATATCGGCAATGGTCATGGCTGAGACCACAGCCCCCACGGCTTGTGAAGTGGCCACAGGGAGGCGTTCGAGCACGATTTTGCCGTTGATATATCGGCCCCAGTCGGGAATCGGGATGGTTTGATCTCGCGGGAGGCCGATCAGTTCCATTTGACCGTCGAGATCAAGATCGGCGGAAGTCGCTTGCAGCCAGACCTTTGGCTCGATCGGAACCGGCTCAAATTTCATCACGGGAGTGGTACCCACCGTGCGTTCCACCCGGTTCAAAAGCACTGAAATCTTGCCAGACTGGCCTGGAAAAACGAGGTCGCCACGGCCATCGCGGTCGATGTCTGTGACCAGGCCTCCATTGAGCTGACCATCAACCACCGAGCCTAAATTGGCCAGACTCACGACCGTGAATTTGCCTTGGCGATCGTTGATTGCAGCCGAGGGTGGGGTGTGATCCTGTGTCAGAATCAGGTCCAGATCGCGATCATCGTCCAGGTCCAGAGCGGCTAGGCCAGTATGATGATTGGTCTCACCGGCCAGTTTTTCGCTATTTGGCCAAGGGGTAAACGCCAGCGAAAGACCTTTTTGGGCGGGTAAATCGGGAGGAGCCACAGCCAGAGGGGCCCAGTTATCGGCCGGCCTTCCGGCAACCGGAGGTGGGACACCGTCGTTCCGGAAGATGAGGTTCGACTGGCCTGGATAATCGGTGCTCGAGAAAATCTTGGAAGAGTCTGAATGCGTGTGCAGCACAAGGTATAAGTCAAGGTCACCGTCTTGATCCAGATCGAGCCAGCGGGCAGTCAGGCCGAGTGTGGGCACTTCTGAAACGCCCATCAGATACGAGACATCGTCGAGCCAACCGCTGGTGTTTCTCAGAAGTCGGTGCTCGCGAAGGCCTGTCAGGAGCAGGTCCACGTGCTTATCTGCATCAAAATCGGCCACAGCCACGCCGGTCGATGGATGGTCTGTAGGAACTCCAAACGCATCCGACTGATCCACAAATCGCCCCTGACCCTGATTGATCAACAAGGCATCGCGAAGCCCAGTAGGCGCCACAACTGCTGACGTTGCATATAGATCAAGCTTGCCGTCGTTATTCATATCAAGCACAGCAACGGCTTGACCAAATCGCTGACGAACCTCTTGCAGGTGCTTCAAAGCCGGCGTGTTGAAGTCCGTGATTGTGGACCATCGACAACCGGCCGGGAGCTTCACGTCGAGCGATTTGAGCTCGCTGAAGACGGGATTTTGAGGCTTGACGCTCGCGGTTTTACTGCGGTTTTTATCCGTTTGAACGATGTCGGGCGGGTTCAGAATTCGGGCGTATTTCCCCATCTCGCCGTAGAAAGTCTCGGCAGTATCGCCATAAGCCGCCGCATTAGCCTTGCTGTTGAGCTTGGTCCAGCGTTCGATGGTTGCACGCTGGGCAGTGCGGTCGCCGGCCATGGCATAGGCCATTTGTAACCGATATAAAGCTGGTACCAAATAGGGGTTGCATGAGAGAGCACGTTCAAAGATCGAGACCAGCTCCGGCGCCTGATCCGGCCCGGCCGGCTGGTTCGGGTCGTCGGCCGAGGTCAGGGTGGAGCCAACTTTGTACCAGGCATAGCCATCAGCTGGATCCTTCACAGCCACGATCCGAAAGTCCTTGTGCGCTTCAGCCAGCCGGCCAACATATTCGAGAATAATTCCGCGGGAATAGTGGGCGTGGAGTTGCCCGGGATGCTTGAGGATCACGGCGTCGAGAAGCTCAAGGGCTTCATCAAAATTTGACTTGGCCTGACCACCGCCTGTGCGTGAATTCTTCGAGGCTTCAGCCTCGGTTCCCGTCTGGTTGAGCCGGGCAATGGCCAGATTGATTTTCGAGCCGGGCCAGTCGGGCTGAAGTGCTAAAACTTCACGAAATGCGGCCACAGCCGGGTCGTATTCATAGCGTTCCATGTGGCCAAGACCACGATAATGAGGCTCCAGCCAAGGGCCAGGCGGGGGGGCATTTTTATCGATGGCAACCGCTTCGGCAGTCAGAACAACCGATTCCGCTTTTCTTGCATCATTCAAAGATTTGTTTGAAACAGCCTCGATTTCTTCGGTTTTAGTCGAGGTTGGATTTGCGACGATCAAAGTATCGTCACTTTTTTGAGGCTCAGTTTTGATGACCTCAAAAATATCGGGGCCCATATTCGAATCAGGGCCTGAAAGCAGGTAGAACCCGCCTGCCACAGCGGTTAGAACTCCAACAATCCCAAAAACCCAGGCGGCCTTGAACCAGACTGGAGGAGCGTTTTCGTCCGGCCGGGGACCGATCGGGCCGGGTGGAATCTCCTTGAAAAATGGCGACTGGTTCATGAATCCCTACTTTTTCAGTTCAGAGTTATGAGCGGTGGTATCCGTGAAAAATTCGCAAGTTCAGTGGAGGCTTCAGCCCTGCTTAGTCTGACCATGATAAAACGAGTTGAACCGATGCAACAGAGTCTGGTGACCGCGCCGGCGATCCCGTTCAAAACGTTGAGCGGCCAGATCGACAGGCCCAACTACGATTTTTTCTCCAGGGCCAGGATCAGCCTGAGTCATGATCCGGCCGTCGTAGTCGACAATCATCGAACCGCCGGGCCATGAAAATGGAGGGTAGTTCCCGAGCTTCGCCCCTTGATTGCAAGCCACGACGTGGCAGAGGTTTTCGATCGCTCGCGTGCGGTTAAACAGGGTCCACCAATCCATGGGTGGAGTGGCTCCCCACGGATCCATATAGGCCGAGACGCGAACCAGCACCTCAGCCCCATTCTGGGCGAGCCCTCGCAAGACCTCAGGAAAAAGCCAGTCGTAGCAGATCGCAATTCCGATCTTGCCGATCTCTGTATCCGCCACTGGAAAAAGCTCGAGCGGATCGGTTGTCAGGGTGGCAGGACTGGTGTGAATTTCCCAGGGAATCCAGGGCTGAACCTTGCGATACTTCATCACCACACCATCGGGACCGATCAGGCAGGAGGTGTTAAAAACGTGGCCAGGGTGGAGCGGATCCACTTCCAGAAACGTGCCTGCCACGATATATACACCGTGCTTTTTAGCGGCTTTGGCGTATTGGTCGGTAAATTCGTTGGGCACGGTCACGGCCAGTTTGTCAGCCAGTTCCTGAACCGTTCCATAAATTGGTGCTGCGTGAACAAACTCGGGGAATACCACGAGCTTTATGTCAAAAAACGGCTCATAACCGACCACCGCCCGCTCAATGAATTCGATACATTTTGAGACCCGTTCCGCAAGTTCGGAACGATCGGCAGGGCATGGGAAGTCTGTTTGACAACAGGCAGCATAGTAGCGATCGATAGGGGCCATGAGATTTTTCGTAGGATTTGGAGTTTGTGAAGCGAAGGCTTGTCGTGCAACCCTTTACTCCTATTGTGTTCTAAAGTTTCAGAATCGACTAGTAAAAAATGACCAAAACAAAAGCGATACGATTGACAACAGGTGTCATTCATACCGCCTGAATTGCACCTATTCTTTTTTAAGTCAAGGCGTTATGGCAACCTCTTGAACTTCGGAACCACGGATTGTGGCACGCAGACCGACCAAATCTTTCAAAGTTTCTTGCTCAAGCCAGTTGTCGAGAGATTTTCTGGCCTGGGAGATCGCATGTTGATCTGCAATGTCTGTCCATTTAAGAAGTTTGGAATAGCCAGCCACTGTGCTGGCTTCACGCCTGGCAGCTTCCTGCCATGCCAAAAGAGCCTGATCAGGGCGACCTGCCAAGACTTCAATCTGAGCGATTCTCAACCACGGGCCAGCTTGATCGGTCATGGTTTTGGCGAGCGTTTCATAGCGTTCACGGGCTTCGTCCAGCACTCCATTTCGGGCCAGTCTGTCGCCGGTCTGTAGTCGTTCCACAATCCAATCATGCTTTTGAGCCGGTGTCGCGTTGTCTGGAAATAATGCCTTCGGCTTACGACCCTCACCTGCAACAACTCGGGGCAGAGGCGGCCCAACTATGCGGGGCCGAATGGTTGGCTCGGTTATCCGGTTGGCCATTTGATCCGCCCTGGCCAGCTGAAATTGTGCGTCCAGATCCGGTTGAGGTGTCGGTGGCCGGAGCGGGTCGTTCGGGCCGATGTTCACGGCCACGATCGGTCGAGGTGCGATCGCATTCAACCCACCCTGATTTTGCATAGGCAGAGCCTGCATCCCATTTCGGTTCTGGGCCTTCTGCTGACGCACGGGCCTGGCTGGCCCAAATCGTGCATTGCCACGTTCCACCACCTCGTTCATCGCTCCAAAAAAACCGTTGTTCAAAACAAATCCGTTACCATTCCAGTTTTGATTCCCATTGAATCCCCAGATTGGAAATGGATTGATCCAAGGATTAAAGCCGTTGTTCAGGTAATAGCCCCGGTTGTAATAATTATTGGTTCCCCAGCCTGAGTAACCAACACCATATCCGCTATAACCATAGCCGCC
>CAMCFM010000409.1 GCA_945874095.1 Candidatus Kuenenia stuttgartensis | reverse complement strand
CCAATGCTCCGCTTGGTCGAGGCTGGCTGGACGGCTCGTTTGTGGTGTGCCCCCTGCACCGCTGGAAGTTCGATGTGAGGACGGGCGAATGCCGCACAAATCCCCAGAAATCGGTGCGTCACTTTCAAAGCCGGATCGATGATAAAGGTCTGATCTGGGTGGATTTATCAGGCGTCGAAACTTTGAACGATTCTGCGGGTTTTAAGTCGCCAGAAGAACTTGGCTGACATCGCGGGCAATTGACTTTCACGTTCGACATGCGACAATAGGTTTTAACGATTCTCACGGTTCATCCTCACTTGATATTGCAGCATGTTGACCGAATTCAAAGAGAGCCAGTCTTCCAATGCGTATCAGACGAAAGACAAAGCGAATCGTCCAGATTGACCTGCTTGAAGCCCGTTCGTTAATGACAGTGGCGCCCAGTAATCTTGGTCCACTTTGCGAACCGACCACTTTAAATTCAGCCGTCATAAGGTTATCCGACTCAAATCAGGCCCCCTTGGCGTTAAAGGCCATTTACGACTCAGGCGCATACCTGGATGGCGCCTACGACTCCACCACCTGGGGCATTGTATTTCGCCCGGAGGTCGCGCGGGATGGTGTTCTGAAATCATGGGCAAGTTCCACCTGGCTGGCGTTTTCCCAGACAGATTCACTGATCCATTCCACTGCCTTACCCGTTAACGATCCCATGGCCTCCCAGCAGTGGGCCATTGCCGGTGTGGATACGGCCTCAGTCAACGCCTCAACAGCGTGGAGCCGAACGGTTGGTCAGGGAGTTGTTGTGGCCGTGATTGATAGCGGGATTGATTTAAAGCACCCGGATCTTCAAAGCCAGCTTTGGGTGAATCCGGGCGAGGTGGCTGGGAATAAGCGAGACGATGACCGCGATGGTTTTATTGACGATATCTTCGGCGTCAATTTTCTCAACAATTCCGGCAATGTGCAAGACGATTCAGGCCACGGCTCGCACGTTTCAGGCATCATCGCCGCAGCCGCCAATAACAGAACAGGCGGAGTGGGCCTTGCACCTGGCTCGAAGATCATGGCCTTGAAAGTGCTGGATCAATACGGCAATGGCTCTCTGAATGCGGCTGTGAATGCGATTTATTATGCCGTAAATCATGGTGCGAAGGTGATTAATGCCAGTTGGACCATGAGCATGGGGTCTCCATCTCTGCAAACGGCCATGGCCTACGCTGCCAATAAAAATGTGGTTTTTGTGACAGCCGCCGGTAATGAATCGGTAAATAATGACCTGGTTCCGAGCTTTCCCGGCAGCTATCGGTATTCCAATGTTTTGACAGTCGGTGCCGTAGACTCCGCCGGTCGTCTGGCCAGCTTCTCAAACTACGGACCAAGTAGTGTGGATGTGGCTGCCCCTGGGGTTGGAATTATGTCCACGACCGCAGGTTCTTACGAATCATGGAATGGTACCAGTATGGCCACTCCGTATGTCGCCGCCACAGCGGCCCTGATTGCATCCTTGAGGCCCGATTATTCGGCAGCTCAAATTGTGAATCAAATCAAGGCCACAGCACACAGATCCACTGAACTGGCTGGCAAAATCGCATCAGCAGCATACCTCGACGCCGGTGCGGCAACTAATCTGGCGCCTTACGTCGCTCCAAAGGTGGTTACGCCTGCATCACCAACCACTACGGTCAAATCTACGACACCGATCGCGAGGCCAGTTTGGCCGTTTCGCAAAACAACTCCGGTCAAGCGATCACCTGTCAGGAAAAAGTAATCGAGCGGATGATTTTTGTGATGATTTACCGGTCCGTTGAATGACTTACCTCGCCCAACTGTGTGGGTGTGTGCCGGACTCAGCTCATGGTGTCTTGAGCTTCACTTCGATCGGCTCGATACCAGCTTCTTAATAGTTCCATAGTGGCCATCTCGGTCAGGCTCTCCAAGTCAGGATAGACTGGAATCTCTCCACCCTTTCGGCCCAGATAAATCAACGAAGAGTCTGGCAAAAACGCCGTTTCCGTGCCTGCTGCAAGCCAGCGCAGGAGCCGGGGAAAATTGTCAGAGGCAGTATCCGCACGATGCTCGCCGAGAATGTCATAACGTAATTTGTCTTCAGATAATCGGAACACGCCGTGAGGCCGCTTGCGCCAAATGATCGCCTCACCCTTGGGAGCAATCGGCGAACTCACGATCCGTTCCTTCCGGTTCAGGGCACCACCACCCAGGACCCGCCTCACTCCCCTGACGGCTCCGGCTACCAGGCCTGGTGCATAATATTCGCTCACAGTGTCGGGCAACTCGAGCTTTGCAGCTGCGATCATCCCAATTTGATCCCAGGGCAGGAAATTCAATGTCTGCTTACGGATCACGTCGCAAATATTCAGGCCGCCCGGGGTCAACGTGAATTCATGGACCAGTTTTGGCCGACTCAGGTCAGGAAATGTCTCCAGTGAACGAGCTTCAGCCGGGAGTTTAAATTCAAACAAGGCATCAAGTATACGCTTGCACTGGCCAGCATCGTACAGGCCTGGCAGAATGCCGGGCATGTGAGCCACCAGACGCAGTGCATCTAGCGGATGAATGGCAAGCTCGCGGGCCAGCATGATCCGGACAGGCTCGATTTCAGCGGGCTCCTGAAAGACTACCAGCCGATATTTTGAATGACTGGCCGAGCTTGTTTCCATGATGCACCTGTTGATTCATCCCAATGGCGATTCTGGTATTTACGAGCAAGTGGACGTGGAAATTAACTCGTAATCCCTTTGGTCAAGTGCATGAACGCCGTTTCGAGGTTGATCTCTTCCTCTTTAAAGAGCATTAATTCAAAGCCTTCCTCAATCAGGTTCTGAGCCAAAGCTGAGTGGCGGATATCAGGCCTCTTTAATTTCACGATCAATATTCCGGCACGCTGGTCCACCGTTTCCACTTCATCGCGACGCTCCAGCAGATCAGCAGCTTCCTGCTGAGGCCGGCCTGCCACCTGAATATGGAGGATGCGCTCTGTACGGGCCTGTGTCATGACATCTTCCACAGTTCCGTTCACAATCAGTTGGCCTTGTTCAATAATGCCAATTTTATTACAGATATCAGCCAGCTCAGGCAAAATGTGGCTTGAAACCAGAATGGTTTTGCCCATCGAGCGAAGCTGTTTCAACAAGGCACGAATCTCAATACGGGCACGAGGGTCAAGCCCCGAGGCCGGTTCGTCGAGCAGCAGCACCTGTGGATTGTGCAGCAGAACCCGTGCCAGGCCAAGCCTTTGTGTCATTCCGCGTGAGAGTGATGTGACCAGGGCGTCGCGCTTGTAGGTGAGGTCCACAAGTTCGAGAACTTCGGCACAAATCTTCCGTCTGGCTTCGCCTTTGATGCGATAGGCTGAGGCAAAAAACTCGAGGTATTCAATCACTTTCATGTCGTCATACACGCCAAAGAAGTCGGGCATGTAGCCAATCATCCGGCGGATTTCTTTGGGAGCGTTATAAATCGAATGGCCGCAAACATAGGCTTCGCCACGTGTCGGGTTCAGCAAGGTTGCTAGAATCCGCATCGTGGTGGTCTTGCCGGCACCGTTTGGGCCGATAAAGCCATAAACATCGCCACGGTAAAGCGTCAGGTCCAAATCTTTCAGAGCGAAAAGCTGGCCATATTGCTTGGTCAACCCGTGCGTTTCAATCATCGGAGAATCGGCGGACAGGTTCGGAGCCGATTGCATTTCCATCGCGGTACTCATGATTCAATTTCTCGCTCGTTGCAGACTGTTTTTCAGAAGGCTCTTGAATTTCCTGGCGATTATTTCGCCACGCCGCCGGCTTGTGCCAGCTCACTGATTTCAGGTTTTGTGGGCATAAGGTCTGTGACAGACTCTGATGCCAGTGGTAACAGGCATCGCACCAACGTGGTCTGATCAATCCTCGCATTTTCCAGACCTCGAACCCCTGTCAGAACAAGCTGGCTACCAGGTCGTTTCACTCTGGCCACCAGCATGGGCCGGTTCAGAGCAAGCAGGCCACTCAGGTCAAGCCGGCTCATTGGTCCGTTGGTCAATGCCCGCAGGCTGGCTGGCCCGCTTTCGTGAAACATCATCAGTCTGGGCAGCTTCAAACGTGCTCGTTCTGACCATCCGGCACCGGTGTTTTTGAGTTCGTTGACGCTGAAGCGGTCGAGATAACCGGTCAGGTTCTGTGTGCGAGTCGGATTGATCACCACCGAGGCTCCCGGAGCAATCGAACCAAGGTCGTAAACCTGCGATTGATAGACCAATATGGCCTCTTCCAGTGGTTCGTCGAGCAGATTTGTCAGACGACCAGTGACACGGTCGGTTCCTGTTCGGGTCAAGTCTGGACGAACCGGCGAAATGGCTTGTCCGGGAGTCATCCATCGACCTTCCAGAGACTTGGTCGACCAGATCGGAATCCGCAACGCTTCGAGCTTTTGAACCCCGTTCAGGCCAGCATACCGATACCGTGCTGTGGAAAGGTTTAAAGTGCTTGGACGCCCGGTACCACCCAGGGCATCGTCAGGACTGTCGAACCA
>CAMCFM010000408.1 GCA_945874095.1 Candidatus Kuenenia stuttgartensis | reverse complement strand
ACGGGCTTTGGCCATGGTCGTTCGTTACTCAATGAATGTTCAGTGACTGGTCAACAGTGGACACGTCTCTTAAAACATGCCCACCGCGATCATTCCGTTCAACCGGCAGCACCCACAAGTGCGCCCGACTCTTTCTTCAACGATGCTGTAAACTCGACGTTGTAATCTTCCAAAGCTGTCTTCAGCCCTGTGATCACATCACCGGTCAGCTTCTGCTCTTTTTCAAGCAAATTACGAACTTCGGAACGTTGCTCACGCATGAACTGCAGGAAGCCTGTTTCCCATTGACGAACTTTCGTCACTGGAACGTTATCCAGATAACCTTCCGTACCAGCATAGATCACCATGACCTGGTCAATGGCACCCATCGGCTGATACATCGGCTGCTTCAGCAGTTCCACCATGCGATAGCCACGGTCGAGTTGAAGTTGCGTCGCTTTGTCAAGCTCAGTCCCAAGCTGGGCAAATGCTTCAAGTTCGCGGAACGCAGCAAGGTCAAGTCGCAGACCGCCAGCCACTTTCTTCATGGCATTGATCTGAGCTTTGCCACCCACGCGGCTGACTGAGATACCAACGTCAATCGCAGGCCGAACACCGGCGAAGAACAGGTTTGGCTGGAGATAAATCTGACCGTCGGTGATCGAAATCACGTTGGTCGGAATATAAGCCGAAACTTCACCTTCGAGGGTCTCAATCACAGGCAAAGCTGTTAAGGAACCACCTGAAGCGTCTGTCTTAGCCACTTCGTGACCATCAGCAAAAGATTGCTTGAGTTCATGAGTCGCTTCTTCGAGACCAGGAACACCAAGATATACCTTACCGTTGACACCTGACTTCTCGTTGATCTCAGACTTGGTTTCGCCACGTTTCTTGACGATCACATACTTGTTGGCCAGCTTCGCGGAACGTTCCAATAAACGGCTGTGGGCGTAGAAAACATCCCCAGGGAATGCTTCACGACCAGGAGGGCGACGCAGCAGCAGGGAGAGTTCACGATAAGCTACAGCTTGTTTTGACAAGTCGTCATACACGCACAGGGTAGGCATACCCTTTTCGTACATGAAATACTCAGCCATGGCACAGCCAGCATAGGGAGCGATGTACTGGATTGGGGCCGGGTCGGATGCACCGGCGGAAACCACGATCGTGTAATCCATGGCACCATGGTGCGTTAGAATTTCCACCAGACTGGCGGTGGTTGATTCCTTCTGGGCAATGGCGACATAAACGCAGATCACGCCCTGACCCTTTTGGTTCAGAATCGCGTCGATGGCAATCGCTGTCTTGCCTGTTTTGCGGTCACCGATGATCAGTTCCCGCTGACCACGACCAATTGGGGTCATGGCATCAATGGCTTTGATACCGGTCTGAAGCGGCTCGTCGACAGGTTGACGACCGGCGATACCAGGAGCGGTAGATTCAACAAGGCGAGAGTGAGGTGTCACAATCGGACCTTTGTTATCAATCGGTTCGCCCAGAGGATTCACAACCCGGCCGATCATGGCCTCACCCACAGGAACGCGAAGCAGGGCGGAAGTGGCCGTAACGGTCTCACCTTCGTGAATCTGCTTATAGTCCCCTAGAATGATCACACCAACGGAGGTCTCTTCAAGGTTGAAGGCCAAACCCTTCACACCGTTCTGAAAAGTCACCATCTCGCCAGTCATGACACCGGATAAACCGTGAACTCGAGCGATGCCGTCACCGACCTCAACAACCTGCCCCACTTCGGACCGGGTTGTCTGAGCCTGAAATTGCTCGATCTCACGCTGAAGTATGGAGCTGATCTCGTCGGCTCTGAATTTCATGGATCTTTCCTTCCAACAGGTTTTTACGGAGCTGTTCGAGTCGGCTTCGGATGGAGGAATCAAACTGGAGATCCCCGACCCGGATCACCAGACCACCGATCAAGCTGGGAACTACTGAGAATTCAATCACCGGCACCAGTCCAAGACGATCCTGGAGTTGCCTGGAGAGTGTTTCTATTTGTGCTTCTGTCAAAGCCTGAGAAGCCTGTACTTTGACGCGACACCGGCCAAGAACACGATCCGAATCACGCACCACACGATGGACCAAAGCGTGAATCAGATTGAGTCGGCCTTTTTCGTTGAGAACACGCAGAAGGTTTAAAACCAGTTCGTGCACGTTCCCTTGAAAGGCTTTTAATATCAACGCATCCGTTTCAGCCGTATTTTTCACACCAATTGTCAAACCTGTCAGCAAGTGCCGTCGGGTTTGGAACAATGTGGCGATACCTTCCAACTCTGAAACAACCTGCGCCACGACATCGCTCTTCTGGGCGGCTGACAGAATCGCCTGACTGTAGACTCGGGACAGTTGCATTTGTCCTTCGTCAAAAACGGTTGCCGGTTGGGCGGGTGCTTCTGTGGTCGACATTAACGGGTGCTCCCCGTTGATGTGCTGAACCCAAATGCTGAACGGTCTGGCAACTCAGAGGCGGAGAGTTCCACCAACCGGTTTTGCTCCTCAACACTCAGATTCTTCTGAAGAACCTTGCCTGCTACCTGAACCGACATATCCGCAGCCTTGGACCAGATCTCAATCAAGGCCTCATCACGAGCCTGAGCGATATCACGGTGGGCTCTTTGCTGAAGCAGTTCGGATTCGGACTGAGCCTTACGGACAATTTCATCACCGGTGTGCTGGGCATCACGCCTGGCTTCATCCAGCAAAGCTTTGATTTTTTCTGACGCTGAAGCCATCTCAGACTTGTATTGTCTCAACAAGCCTTCCGCTTCATTACGCGCTTTTTCCGTGTCATGAAGGCAAGCCTCCATGTGATGTTCGCGATCATGCATGGCCTTAACAATCGGTTTCCAGCCAAGCTTACCCACAATTCCACAGAGAACCAAGAACACCACGAACGACCAGATTGCAAGAGGTGCCTGTTCAGCAATCTCTTCGGCTTTCATCGGGATCAGGCTGGGTTTACCATGACCTGTATCGGCTCCATGTGCATCGGCAGAACCGTGACCGGGTGTCGACGCCGCTGGTGCATGACCGGCAGCGGGCTTTGCAGCATGATCGTCCGCGGCGTGAACCGTGGCCGAACTGACAAACAAAAGTACGGCCAGACTGCGTGTTATTGAACGTATCATGATGATGATTCCGGGCGAACAGCCATCAAGGTGAGTGCCACGGGTGGCCGAACGTCGGTCCACCCGCGATGGTCTATACGGTTACCGAGATCAGAGGGCGATCAGGAAGAGCAGCAGGGCGAAGAAGGTGAAACCTTCAATCAGAGCCGCTGCAATGATCATCGAGCTGGAGATATTACCAGCAACTTCTGGCTGACGAGCCATGCTCTCAACTGAGGCTGTGGCCAGTTTGCCAATGCCCATGGCAGCGCCAATGACGATCAGGGCAACGCCGAGTGGCTTCAGGTCGGAGAATGGTGCCGCACCAGGAGCAGCCTGAGCAAATGCCAGAACTGGAGCCATGGTGACAACGGCAAACGCCATGAACAGAACCTTCATCAACTTCATCGAAGGGAACTCCTCAGAGCCGGTTAAGGCAGGGGAAAGACAAGGCCAAAAGACCTGATCAAAACAGTCTCGTACACCCCACATGACATTAGTGGGCGTGTGACACAGATCCAATGAACAGGGCCGACAGGAACGTGAAGATATACGCTTGAAGAAACGCAACCAGCAACTCCAGGCAGCTGATGAATACAGCGCCAAAAATACTGGCAGGCGTGACGACGTAGAACAGATTCCCGGAGGCATCGAGTATGAAGCCCAGGATCACTGCGAGCACCAGGTGACCGGCAGTCATGTTGATGAACAAACGCACGGCCAACACAAAGTGTTTGATAAGCAGACCCACAAGCTCAATCACAAACATCAATCCCCACATCATCATCGCGGGAATATTGATTGAGCCTTTGAGTCCAAATTTCTCCAGATTGACCTCGCCCGGAACGTCCAGGTGCGGGACCAGATTCTTGAAGAAACCTATGTATCCAAATTGACTTGCACCTGCCGAATAAACGGTCAGGAATGTGATAAACGCCAAAGTTCCTGTCACCACAATACTTCCCGTTGATGACGCACCCCCTGGGACCATTCCAAGCAGGTTCGAAATCAGTACGAAGAAAAAGATTGTCAACAGAAACGGTAAATGTTTGTATGCGTCATGGTCGCCAATGGCAGGAACTGCAATCTTGTCTTTGACAAAATAGACCATCGACTCCATCAGATTACCGAGGACTCCCTTGGTCACATGATTTTTCCGCATCTGACGCGAATATAGAATGGCAATTGCGATCACAATCGTGGCTGCAATCACTTCCATAACCATATACCGGGTCAGGCTGAAGTGCCCGACTATCGGCAGGTCGATGCTTGGCAGATGAAGGACTTGCCCCCAGGGCAACTCGATCGTGTCGTGGTCTACGACGTGATCCAATGGGCTGTGGCCGGCCATCGCAATTACCTGGAATTCTTGTGTTCGGGGAATTCTCTCGCCATGTCTCTGACGAGTTGTCGCAACTGCACA
>CAMCFM010000407.1 GCA_945874095.1 Candidatus Kuenenia stuttgartensis | reverse complement strand
CAACTCGGTGAACAACAATATCAGCACGGTATCCGCAGGCCAATATCGCCTGATTGGCGACACCAATCTGTCGAGCACCTACCTTTATCAAACGGTGTTTAATGATAACGCCACAGACAGAATGACAGATATTGCATCTTCGACAACTCCAAACTGGTTCTTTGCCACCGAACGCGTGACGAACGGTAACGATGTTGTACTGGCCGGGACGACATTTAACGTGTCGAAGAAGACGGTGACGAGCAAGACAGGCCGGACGGCGCGTTGATGGAAAACTTTATTGAATTGAAACCATTGATGATCGCAACATAATTGCAAAAGCCCACTTGCTCCTCGGCCTTTGGGCTTTCATGTGTCAGTCCCTAATCTCGGTTTAGTAGACCTTGATCTATGAGATTAGATTATGCCTAGGGATCAGTGCACTGGGGGACTTGAGCCTCGTCCAGTGGATCAGAAAGCTGCAATTTGATGGTCCAGATTTCGTTCTTTACTTGTTGAGTGTATTTCCCAACGTATTAGCCGCCATCGCTATTCCTTTCGTCATGCTCAGCATCTGGGCAGATCAGAAGCCAGCCCCAAGCTATCAAGATTTACGTCGTATCTTTATGGCCCTTATCCTATTTGCGGGAATCAGGCTTGAATTCCGTGCACTTTATTTCGATTGTAGGCACGCCGAGTGGGAGTTGTGCTGATGGATTTTGTTTTTCTTACAAGTATTTTAACGTCGCACAAGCAGAGAGAACCAGTCCGAGCAAGAGTTTAAGGCCGCGGCCATGAATGGCAACTTAGGTAGTGCCGCAACGATTCGCAGGTCGTCAATGATTGTGCTCCGCTCTCCCATAAACCGGACGACGGCTGCCGAATCGGCTCGATCAAACATCTGACCAAAGATTCGCGAGGCCAGGGCCGGCCGATCAGCGAGACATTGGAGGAAGACCGTGTCGAGGAATTGATACTTCAAGCCCCCAAGACTGCTATGCTCATGGGCAGGGGCAACGCTTTCCAAATCGGTGATTCCTTGAGCGATACCGCGGGTCTGTCTTTGAATCCTCAGAAAAGCGTATCCGCTTGATGGCCGGGCGGCACCGCCAGCCAGTCCGATTGAAGTGACTCTGGAGCCGATCGCGAGCCGGCTTTTGGCCGTTGTCATTGGGATGGCTCCCGACTCTTCCTCAATCACTTTGTAGGATCCCTCGGTCAAGCCATACCTCATTCCAAGGTAGTCGCCGATCTCTTGCCGATGCCTTTCTTTTGAAACGGAGAGTGAGAATAGATAGGTATTCTCGACAAGTGCTTCAGTCTCTGAGAGCGGAAGGACATAGACGAAATGGGGGCCGTCAGTCTGCGGGGTCCGGAAGTCCATCAGGGTTGGGCAAGCAGGGTCGAAGACCGGGTGCTCAACCTGGATTGTTTGGCCAAAAAAGTGCTGGAGGAGCGAGACCGGAGTTCGGCGAGTACGGGCAGTCGTCGTGACATCTGATTTAGGCATCATGCTGTTAAAGGCTCGAAGCCCTTCGAAATTGGCTTTGGTTGTAATGACTCGCACACCTTGACTGGTCTCAGAAGCCTCCAAGACCGGCTGCCCCAGAGCCAAAGTGACGTTGGAAGCCGAGGCGAACCGATCGAGGACTCGTCGGTAGAAGTCGGCTGACCGAATTCGAATGTAAGGATACTCTGGACATTCAGAAATAATCTCTCTGTCTCCATCGTGGATCATCCAACGAGACCAGGAGTGGGTCGCAAGGCTGGAAAACGGCGTCGGCTCAATGTCCCAGAAACACCAGGTCCGATCGTTCTCGAATGAGGACCGCCTGTCAACGATCAATATCGGATCCGTTATCCCCGCCTCCAGCAAGTTCCACGCCAAGCTCAGCCCAGCGCATCCAGCCCCCAGGATCATATAACGATAAGTGGTGTTACTTAGGGTTGGCTGGAGCAGGGGGGTACCGCCTCTCGACGTCAAGAGATCTTTCAGTCGCATGGCTCCAACTCCTTATTGATCCGGGTCAGGCAGTGAAGACCAGATTCCTTGACGTTCATCCATCCATGTGACAACCAGAACATGAGGAAGTGTCAACATGCTGAGTCCAACCAACGCCAGCAACCCAAGGCTCGCGACTGAGACCTCGAATCGTCCAACAAGGCAAGCCACAATGACCATCAGGAGCAGGGCTCCGAAGGTCATCGGCAACGTTTTTTTATATAAATTTCCCAGTGCGGCAGGCCATTGTCCGGATTCAACCAATTCCCGAGTGAATTTGGTCGTCAGGAGCAACCTGGCCAGATGCCGTAAAGAATGCCACGCATTGAAGTATACCCCAAGGGCAAGGACTGGCGGAACAATCCCGAACATGGCCACCAGAATCAATGTTTCGAAGACGTCCAGTGCTGCCGCCTGTTTGATTGCAATCCCTCCGCTTCGGGCCAGCCAACAGGCCCAAAAGATTTGTAGGCCGACTATCGCGGCCAGGCCGTACAAGCCAACCCCAATTGCTTCTGGGTCGATTGAAAAAGTTTCATGACGGAACAATCCGTTAACCATGTGCTCTGTCGGACCGGAGAGTTCGCCGGGAAAGGCCATGAATGGTAGTGCAATTGGAAGCAAGGCACGGGTGAGGAGGAGTAAGGCGCGATAACCGACTGAACCAGATCGGGCTGCCAGCCCGAATTGGTGACTCCAGTAGAGGTCGCCCTGGCCAAAATGGATCGCGGCGATCACCAGGAATCCGGAAAAGGCCGCGATCGGCCACGCAAACCAGGCCGCGAGTACCAATCCCGCTGCCGCCAGATATGCTACGTAAAAACCTGGTCCTGCAACAAAAGCTGGGGTGGAGGAATGCTTGTTGCCAAGCTCCAATCCAACGCGGTGATCCAGAGCTCCATGGGGAATCCCAACCACGAACAATCCCAGAAACCACGGAGACCACTGGACCAACATATTTTGGACGAATTGAGGATATGCGAGCGTAAATGCGATTGTGAACAGGCAGCTGACCAATCCGACAAAGGCAACGGAATGAATCAGCCGCAATGCGGTTAGGGAGATTGGTCTCGAATCTAGGATGACTGTGGTCGATTTCATCACAAGTAACTTTAACCTAAGCCTGACCGATCGGCGAGAGTTACGATCGAATTCTGTGAATTATCATGGATTTTGAGAAATAAACTTTTTCTGCACTTGTCGACAAATATCAACTTGAATATCTATAATCTTGAGTAAAGCGTTTGAATCAAATAACGACTCCCGTCGCAAAACCGCTTTACGTTGTCTGATCATCTATGAGTGTCAGCTACCCAGTCGGTTATCTGTTTCCAAGAATTAGGAGAATGGCCAGTGGAACTTTCCGTCGCACAATTCACTCTCGTCTCAAACATGTTCTCGTTTACTATCGCGACCCTGGGCGCATCTGCGCTCTTTTTCTTCCTGTCGCGAAGTTCAGTTGCTCCAAAATATAGGCCGGCCTTGATGGTGTCTGGCCTGGTTGTTTCGATCGCATGCTACCACTACTTCCGGATCCACGAGAGTTGGCACCTTGCCTTCGCTCCGTCTGGTCAGGTCTTCAAGGAAACCATCCAAACGTTCAACGACGCCTACCGCTATGCGGACTGGTTCCTGACCGTCCCCCTGCTCATGGTCGAACTGATCGCTGTGCTTGCCCTTCCAAAGGCTGAAGGACGTAGCCTGCTGAAGAGGCTGGTTGCAGCCTCCGTAGCCATGATCGCCTTGGGGTATCCCGGCGAGATTTCTTCCGATTCGTCCGTTCGCTGGATCTTCTGGGCAGCCAGCATGATCCCGTTCCTCTACATCATGTACGTGCTATTCACCGAACTGACAAAGTCTTTGAGCACGCAGCCAGAGTCTGTTCGAGGATTGGTGAGCTTTGCCCGCATCCTGATTCTGGTGACATGGTCTTTCTACCCAATCGCTTATGCGATTTTCACAGTCACTGGCAAGGACCCATCTGGTCTGGTTGCCTTACAAGTCGGCTACACAATCGCCGACATCACAGCCAAGGCTGGTTACGGATTGCTCATCTACTTCATCGCCATAGCCAAGTCTGAATCCGAAGGCTACATCTCGGAACACGCTTGACACGCCGTAGCCAACATACGGAATCCGTAACCCTTTTCAAAATCAGACCCGGTTAAGCCTAGTGCTTGCCGGGTCTTATTCAGGCTTGCAAAAACAAGTTTTTTTAACTTCTTTAATATTCAAACTTGTAATCTTTCAGCAGCACAATTGGTTTGTCATTTGCAAGAGTATCTGACTCTGACGGTATGACTTATACCCCTCTCATTCTGAAATCTGGAGTTTAAGTCTGAGATCTGGGGCGGAGCCCAACGGTGATTCATAATCTTTGAATGAACAACGTGTTATGATAGGGGTAGGGAGAGTTTCACCTCCCCCTCCCTCCGAACCGTACGGGCGGATCTCCCGCATACGGCTCTCCGGTTAGTGGTCTTACCTCGAAGAGGATTGACATTCCAGCTCATGGGCTCTCAACAGGCTGAATAGCCCAA
>CAMCFM010000406.1 GCA_945874095.1 Candidatus Kuenenia stuttgartensis | reverse complement strand
AAATCAATTCGTCGGTTGGAGATAGGCCGCTTGGGGACTTTACGGTGACCTTTCCGACCTTCCGGCGTTTTTCCGAGTCGTAGTAAATAAATTCAGAGATATGACGGAGCGACTCACCAGGCCGATAATCCAGTGGGCAAAGCGCAGTCTCGACAAGCGAAACCTGGCTCATCCCATGATCCAGGCCAGCTTTAGCCAGCGGCGCAACCCTGCTGCGGGACTTTGGCTTGCCATGCTCTGCTTCTTCGTGATCTGGAGTCATGTCCGTCATGGTAACTTACTCATCCTGAAAAGGGTGGGGCAATTCGACTCGGTGATCAATCCTCTTCCCTTTTTTAACTCAATCCACGTGAATTTGCAATTCCTTAAAGGTTTGAGATTTCCATCCGTTTGAAGACCAGGCTCAATCAATCTTTTTTGGACTCCAGTGTCACATCATCCAATCTCGATCGTATTTCCTTAGAGACGCCTCTCTGTTTTGGGTTACGACCTAAACCAATCCAGAAGCATCCATCCCATCGGTACACCTCGCTCTTTCTGGAACTATCTATCTATATGGATATATGATACCTACATGGATATTTTCGATCCATTAAGAGTGTATTGTTTCTTGATTTCAGATAGTCACCCATCAATCGTCCTCAACTCATCCAAGGAATTTCGTCAAATGTCACGTCGTTCAGAACTCAAGATTCATGATGTAACCCGAAATCTTTTCGGCAGAACAATAAATAAATTAGCCGCTCGTGAAAAGTCTTTGGCCCGACGCAAAACACTCAGGCTTGAGCCTCGAGCAGAATCGCTTGAAGCAAAACTGGTTCTCACAGATCCCGGTATGCCGATCACATCACTTGTCAAAGAACATGCCGCCATGGCATTCTTGGGTCAGTTTGAATCGCACCATACCACCGAAGCGCTCAGCCTGAAAATGAGTGATCGGAATTATTTCCTGGTCGCTCAGGATTTCAACACCACAGACACCGCCAGTCCTCTCTGGACCGACTCAAATAACTGGCTTAAATATACTTATAATACAACAACATCCCAATACGATGTTTCGCAATATGGATCAGTACCCCGCACAGGCGACGATGCGCGAATTCCAGCCGGCCTGACGATGATTTATGACGTCACACCTGCACTACTGGTCCAAGGTGGATCCACTCTTGATCCTGCCAAAGATATGCGCATTCATACGCTTAATATCGAAGGTATGTTGAAATTCAACGAAATGCAATCGAACCTCATGGTCGTGGAAACGATCCTGGTCGGCGGTGCCCACGATTCCATGAATTCGGGTATGAATCACGGGATGCTGGAAATCATGGAACCTTCGCGTGATTTCACAGATCGAATTGTGATCGCTGCACCAAACTGGAGCGAATTTGTACCCAATGATCCAGCCAATATTGCTGGCCTTTCCATGACACCCGGGAACGCCTTTAATAAATATCTTGATCCATCGCAGTTTGGCCGAGGGGTGATCGCCCATGGGATGGTTGAAATCGAAGGGGCTGACATCTCGTCGTATGTAAGCATCGACGGTGGATTATCCAAAACAACGAATTATGACCCAAATAAAGTCTATGATGAAACAGTCACCACGTCTGTAAAATCAAGCACTGGAGTGATCACCACAACCACTTCTCCGCTTAAAGGTGCTGCGTATTTTGATGTCAGCAAAACCAGCATCAATAATTGGAAAGTCGGCGATCGGATTGTGATTGCCGGAACAGATCCAAATGCTGTGAACTCAGCCACGGGTAAGAGTTCCGACGAGGAAGGATTGATTAAAGAGATTGTTGACCTGGGCAGCGGACGAAGCCGGGTTTATTATCGGGTCAGTGTCGTGGTTGGAACGGATCCGAAAAACCCCTTGAAGCCAACCGTCGAAATTCGATCCCAACTGCAACTCAATCACCTCACACCCATCGACCCATCGACGAATCTGCCGATACCAGGGCAATCCGTACAAATTGCAAATGTCAGCAGAAATGTGATTGTACAGTCCGAAAACCCTTACCAGATCATGGCTCGCGGACACGTCATGTTCATGCATACCACAGATGTTCATGCCTGTGGGGTTGGATTCTATGGACTTGGCCGATCCGATAAACGAACTGTCGTAGATGATCCACAATTTTACACTCAGCCATTAATCGACGCCCAGAAACAAACCGGCATGCTTTTGGACCTGAATGCAAAGCCGGGCGATCTGATCACCGGTCCAGGCCTGAATCCTCGAGGACGATATGCCGTTCACTTCCACCGGGCTGGCATTGATGAAACCAATCCAAATAATCCTGTTGTCACATCGATGACACCCGCTGAAATCTGTAATTCAGCTGTTGTTGACAGCCCTGGTTGGGGAATTGTCAATCATACAAGTTATGTGAACGTCGACAACAATGTTGCATTTAATGTTGTTGGAGCTTCGTTTGCAACGGAGGCTGGTAACGAGCTTGGGCGATTTGTCGGCAACCTTGCCATCAAAGGCGTTGGTGCAAATACAGGTGAGGGTATTGAAAGCCGTAAGTTCAAGCAGGATTTTGGGTTTCAAGGTGACGGATTCTGGTTCCAGGGTCCAGCTGTAGACGTTCGCGATAATATTGCTGTCAGCCAGAAACATGATGGATTTGTATTTTTTACGGTCGGTCTCGACCAGAAATACACATACATCAAACGAGATACAGCAGGTAATGCGCTTGACAGTACCGGAAAAATCACCACGGATCCGATGAATTATGTGGTTGAAACCAAGGTTCAGCCGGCATCATTTAATACAAGCATGTTTGCGAACGTAGGCGTAGACACATCCCCAGCCTCTCCTACAACAGCCTATTCCAATGGTAAATATACGGATGCTGTGATTACAGCTCTTGGTGGAGACAAGAAGACAGTTGCTGTAGGCAGTTTGCCGGTTCTCAGATTCCTGAATAATAAGTCGATTGCAACTGGCACTGGTTTTGAAAGCTGGTTCCACCAGTTGAATAATAACGCAAACAATATGCCTGATACCACGATTGAAGGATTTACAACCTATAATCTGCGTGGCTCGGCGATGTTTGATCCTTATACGAATAATGTCACCGTAAAAGACTCAGCGTTTTATGGTGGAGTTGGAGTGTATGATAAACGTGTAATCGACCCAGCCGACTCTCTCAAAACCGTGGTTGTGACCACACCTGACCCGAAGAACGCAGCGAAGTCGATTGTTGTTCGGCAGAATGGTTTCAACTATTCTGGTACTGCGATGGCACGTAATCACGTTACAGCCAATTTCAACTATGAAAATGTTTCGATACGCGGATACGATGTCGGTATCGACATGCCTGTCAATGGCAATAATGTGGTCACTGGAGGAACTTATCAGAACTCCCAGAATATGATTATCACCACAGCCAATAGCCGTACAAGATCGGTTATGGTTCAAGATGGCCTGAATCAGCCAGTCGATTTTGTCGAACTTACAGATCGTGTGGATAAAAATCTGGCACGTCTGAATCTCAGGCTTTATACAAACTATAATCCAAAGGATCGGGACATTACCAGAATGTTTAATCCTGACGTGATTAATATTGGAACTGTCTGGCTCAATTCTTACGAATTGACTGGTTTGACTGGCCAGGTCAAGCAGTTGTACTACTACGAGCAACAGGCTGGATTTACGCCGTTTTCGACGAACGAAATCAATTCGCGTACCTTGCAGGATACACTTGACTCAAACGGGAATCCGATACCACGGATTTACGATGGTGTTGTCAAAGATGCGTTTGGAAATATCGTCGATTACACGGGCATAGAAGTACCTGATGAACTGAGAAATAAAACAAATACTCAGTTGATGGATCAATATGGGCTTTCGATTGGTGGGGTACTGGCTCCATCTAATGCAGTCGACGGGTTTGGCAATTATCGCCGAACCTTGTCAAACGGTACCACTGTGACGGAATCTCCGAGGATTAATGGTTTGATCGGCGACTCTTCAATCTATCAAAACTCGGTGGACGTGACTTCAGCGAAGTATACAAATCAGACTGTCAATAACTATACTTTCGGCTATCGTGCTGCAAAAGATGCTAATAATTCAGGGTATGACAATATCACTCTGAAGAATGGAAATCTCGATGGTGCATCAGGATATAAGCAATTAAACCTGATCGTAAATGGAGTTGCCGTTCCGAATGTCACTGCACCTACAACCGGAACTACAAAGCAGATCGCGGCTTTCAATAATACTACCGTGAAATTGCCTTTGCGGAAGGGTTGGAATCTGATTTCAGGTAATCTGGATACGACCGGCAAACCACGAACTTTGATGGTTTATGGAGATGTTCAGGCCCCTGACCTGAATCTCACAACTCCTGACTTATTTCAGCTTCGTCGTCAGACAACCGATTCAACTGGAGTGGTGAACGGATTTAATAATGGGACCTGGACCAAGAACTTTGTTGGGGTCATGAATCCAAATGACCTTGATATCGGTTTCTTTGTCAAAGGCCAGATTGTTGACAACTCGTTCGGAGCCAGGA
>CAMCFM010000405.1 GCA_945874095.1 Candidatus Kuenenia stuttgartensis | reverse complement strand
AGTATAAATCAGAATAGACTTATACGACGTTCATACAGATCACGAAGGCTCTTACCGGATTACCGGGAGGCGGCGTTCAATGTGATCTGTTTTTAGTGCCAAAGGCCAGTGATTCTAAAGCCCAGGCCAACGGCCCTCGTTGTATATCACATCTTTTGGGTGATTTTCTGGGATTAATGTATAACAGCTTGATCATAGAGGCTTTAAGCACCAACGGTGCGGTTCATACCAGCCTAGGCCAACGGCCTAGGACGTGCGGACGAACAAAGAAGAATCCCTTCTGTCTCCGCTCGCGGACCAAAGGTCCGCGAGCGGAGACAGGAGGGATGGTAAAGCCATGTTTTGTATTGGCTTACGCCGTCCTTGGGCGTTGCCCAAGGCTGGTATGGGACGGGCCTTCAGCCCTCAAACCAAATCCATTGATCTATCGATGCATTCGGGTTTTATGACTTATGCGTAATAACGAGGCCAACGGCCTGGGACTTTGCTTATGGGGTCGTACCAGTCCCCAGACCGCTGGCCTGGGCTGTAGAATCGCAGCCCTTCAGGCCGAAACCCCAAACCTCTTAATGGATTAGTTTTATGTCGTGAAACCGGAATCAAAACTCATCGATCAAATCATAGACATATAGGACGAATCTAAATCCCATCACCCCGCTATTCGGCACCAGGCATGTCCTCTGGACATCCATAAACCCTGAACCAGTGATCTTTTGGGCTCCAGAGAAGACTCCATGGCAAACTACCCTATGTATTAAGGCTTGAGGGGGCACTAGCTCTTCAGATTCGACTGCTCCACAGGCCGTAACTGCTTCACCGCCGCTCGGCCTACGCGATATGTAAAGAATCCGTTGGCTGTGCCTTGCGCTACACTTGGGGCAATCGTATCCACCACTTTGGCGGCCGCATGTCCCAGATGATTGCACAGCAATTCGTGGATCTGGTTCTGGATGGTGGTATGAAGATGCTCCATCTCGGTGGCCATGGCCAAGGCGGCCATCGACCATCCCATCAGAGCCGCAGTGCCGGCAGCCGATGCCCGAACATTATAAATCAGACATAAACTGCGTATCATGCGCGACAGAGCCAGAATTAAGACCATGTCGTCCCAAAACGCCAGAGGGACCACCGCCGTACGCACGCCGACCTGCTTCACATGTCTCCAGATGACTGTCTCGGCCGCTGTGTCCAACTGGCTTAAAAACGTGCGGTCCATCGTGCGGATCCAGTCCAGATCCGTACCATGGCTGGATCGGTCGATCAAATCGGCCCGGGCCTGACGCAGCTTGCGGGCGAGATCCTTGCCATCAAGCCCGATTTTTGTCCATGTGGCTTCCTGAGATTTGTCGAGTGGGAACTGGCGTAAAAATCGCTCCAGATCGAGTCGTGCAGCGGCGAGTTTGACTGTGGCCTCGCCTCGAACCTGAGCCCGGAACCGGAGCTCGGCCAAAGCCTGCAAGCTGTGTCGAGGGCTGCGTCTCAAACGGGTGTAGCCGATCACAAGGCGGGCAATCGCGACTGAAACCAGGGCACTGAGTACAATCACCAGTCCGATCAGTGGATAAGCCACCACCTGTGGCTGCCGAGCGGCCATATCCAGCACCGCCAAACCTTGCGAAATCACGATCAGAGAAGTGATACCGCCCATGATGACCACCAGAGACCACCCCACGGCGTCGAGCGGTTTAAGCCATCTGGAAAGAGTGGTTTCGCCCATTTCGACATTATCTGCCAACTTCGCAGCCACGTCGGCGGCGAGGTCTCGTTCCTCGGCTTCAGCCCAGCGTGCTTTGGCCGTAGCTTCGTCGAGCTTTGTGATTTCCAGATTTGGCCTTGGCACCCCCAGACTTTCGGCTTGATCCGGGCCAACGGGTTCCACAACAGGTTTGACAGGGTCCAATTTTGATTGATCAGGCTTCGGGCGTACACCCAGCCAAACGCCGGGCTGTTGAGGCTGTTTTGAGTCGCTCATGGTCGTTTCCCTTGATTGCCGATCAGTTTAAGATCCATTCCAGAACCCGTCCCAGCCCGAACTGTTCCGGCGCCTGCGTGCTCTTCATGGGCAAACGAGGCTTCGGCCTTGGGAATGCAAAGTCGCCGGTCTTCCAGGCAAAAGGCCAAGAGGCTGGGACAGTGGATGCGACCGCTTCAAACGACTCCCCATCATCTTCAAAAGTGAGCTTTCGGCGCTGGTCGGTTCCGACCGGCTCCGACCGCGTCGCATTCACGGCTGCCACCAGCCCATACTTCATTTTCAGACGTTTCTGGACCTGATACTTACGCACCAGAGGCTCCACAAGTTGATGCAAAAGCCCTTCGGCTGCCTGTCGATCATCAGCATGAATCCGGTCAGACTGTGTTCCGAGCACCGTGATCTGACGCACTCCACCGAGCCTGAAACTGTCTCCGGCAGCGAGCCAGGCCATCCAGTCAAGGGTGCGTTCGGTGGTTGTGGTGCCGGGATTGATCCAGCCGAGTAGTTCTTCGAACAGGCGGGTTGTACCCTCCACGCCTCTGGGCCCGGCTTCGAGGAGGTGGCCAACATCGACCAAGAGAAGGATGTGATCGCAGAGGGATAAGGCGTCAGCCACGGGCTTGACGACCTTGGCGACGTAATCGTCGAACCGCTCTGACAGACGCATTGTCAGTTCCGGAGCCGATTCGCGCCAGATGGCTGACATGGGAAAAATTGGCTCGCCGGGAGCGATACCGATCGCCAGACGGGCCAGTTCCTCGACGCTCCAGGTCGGGGTATTGGTGCCCATTTGTTCGGTGGCGTAACGGTTTTCGATATCGACCAGAAAGCTGGACGGTGTGACGAAGGGCAGGGCGGCATCCACAAACGCAGCCAGAACCCGTCGGTAGGACATGGCCAGTTCGTTTTCGGTAGCCGAATTGTCAGCGATATCTTCGGTGGAGGCTGGCTCCATGGCTGTAAGATAGGGCTGGGCGAGTGGCCGGAAGAGTTCGAGATTGAGGGCGTGCAAAATGGCGTCCGACCAGCGGTCGAATGCGCCGTGACCGATCATGGCGAGGTCGGCCAGTCGTTCGCCGGGCCAGTCGATCAGGGAGAGGTCGTACATCCTCCAGCGATCGTCTCCGCGCACGATGTATGAGCGGTACTCCGACGCAGCAACAGTTTTTGAGGGCCATCCACCGTGAGCCAGACGATCGTGGGCGGTGTCATAATCGAACGGGATCAAGCCAGATCGAGTTTCCAGGGGATCGAAACGGCTGTTGGTCGAGTTCAGTTCCGCGAGTACGACATCAGGTCCGAAAACATCCAGATGACCGTGTTTGATCTGCGAGATCAGGCTGGTGAGCAGCACGGTTTTACCAGCATGGAACGAACCCAGCACGCCCACTCGACGAGGTCTCATGACACGTCCTCGTCGAATGATTCCGCCCAGATTCAGCCCGCTCGACTTGCTGGCCATGTTTTGTGAGTCCCGCCCTTGTGACTGACTTCCAGCGAAATTCTATCGGATGTTCACTTCATCCTATCGTAATTAGACATTCGTCGCGACCTGTCGGGATATTTTGAAGAGATTCCTGGCGAATTCGGAGATTTTATGATGGCTGAATGTCGCTATGCCACCCAGTCAGCCAAAGCCCGCCATGTCAGGGGAGATGACCTGAATAAGGCTCAAACTACAGATTTCAGAATGAGAGGGGTCTGATTATGGTAGAATTTCAGAAGATTTGGCAAAGTCCCGCATCAACATCATCGAAACGTCTTTCGAAAAATCTTCCCCATGTCAACTCAGATACCGCATCGTTTTAACTCCAGTGCCTTTCAATGGTTGGTCGTGATGACCGCTGTCTGTATCGCTGGCTGCAGTTCAAATGCCGATCCCCTCAACCTGCCGCCTCGATTACAGCCTGTGACAGGCACGATCACGATCGACGGCAAGCCTTTGTCAGGAATCGTGGTCACATTTGTCCCGATTGCGGAAGGTGGGTCGATGACTCTGGGCGAGACCGACAAGGATGGTCAGTATCGGCTGAGCTATGTGGGTATGCCAGGCTGTGCTCCGGGAGAATATCGGGTGATGCTTTCTTATAAAACCATGGGAGATGGCAAGTCGATTTCTCTGGATACACAGTCATCGTTGATCATCTCGACAGAGGCAGCTAAGGCGGCGGAGCGGATGCCTGAAAAATATGTGTCGCAGGCAACCACGTTGAAGGCATCCATACCGGCAGGCGGAGGAGTGATTGACTTTAATCTGACAGGGCCACTGCGATGAGCCAGGGGTCTGAATTTGTTTTATTATTTTGAGAGGCTGATTGTGGCAGGATTACGATAAAGATAGACTGATTGATATGTTCGGAATGCATGAACGATGCACGGCTCGTGGAAATCCTTCGAGCTCATTGAGACCACTCCCAATCTTTTCAGGAGTCCTGCAACGATGATACTCAGCAAGCGTTCCAGATGGCTTTCTTTAGCCATTTTTCTGGCGTCGGGCGTGTCTGTACTGGCAGCGGAAGGCCGCCACAAGATTGTTGTCATGGCGTTTGGCGAAGACGAATTCGCGATTGT
>CAMCFM010000404.1 GCA_945874095.1 Candidatus Kuenenia stuttgartensis | reverse complement strand
CGTCCTGAAAGGCTGAACTTATGATCCGAAGTCACTCGCCCCCAAGCAGATAGAGGGATCATGCAACCACCTTCCAGAAGTCTTAGCAAGTGCCGTTCTGCTATGACTGAAGCCCTTGTGTTCAGGTCATTTAAGGGCATCAAGAGCTGGCAGGTTCCCAGATCGTCAGACCGGCATTCCACCCCCAATGCCCCTTGGCCCACGGCTGGCAAAAACGCTGGAGGTTCAAGTACTTCGGTGATATTCTGATCAAATCCCAACCGATTCAGCCCAGCACAGGCCAGAATCACAGCGTCCATCTCGCCTTCGATCGCTTTGTTCATCCGGGTCTCAACATTCCCCCGAATCGGCTCCACAATCAGGTCAGGCCTGAGATTCAACAGCTGGGCCTTGCGCCTGAGGGAACTTGTCCCAACCTTTGCGCCTTGGGGTAACTGTTTAATAGTTTTATACTTGGGTGAAATAAGAGCGTCGGCCACCTGTTCGCGGGGCGGGATGGCACCGAGCGTGAGGCCGGCCGGTTGGGAGGTGGGCAAGTCTTTTAGGCTATGGACGGCAATGTCTACCTCCTGATCGAGCAAGGCTCGTTGAATCTCTTTTGTAAATAAACCCTGGCCACCCACAGCCGCCAGGGGAGAATTTCGATCGCGATCTCCGGCCGTTGAGATCTTGATCAGCTCGACATTCAAACCAGGGTGCTCTTTAATGAGTCGATCACGGATAAACTCTGCCTGCCAAAGGGCTAAAGGGCTTGATCGGGTACCAATTCGAACAGTTCGCTGAGCGTTTTTCATTCCAGATTCAGGCTTGATGATCATGATTCCGCTTCCAAAGTTCGGGCCATGGTGGCAAGGTAGATGGTCTTCGCACCCGCTAGCTTCAAGGCCCGGGCTGCCGATATTGCGGTTGCACCAGTCGTCAGAATGTCATCGACCAAAACCACGGCCGAAATTCTGGTAAGCTCCTCAACCGCTGACTTTGTGACTTTGAATAACTGGTCTGTTACCCTAAATCGCTCTTCAGTATACAGATCCGAGAGGTAAGGTGTCGCCCTCGTCCGTTTCAAAAAGTTTGCGGATTGGCCACCTGACGAAATCCAGTTCTGAGCCATTTTGGATGATAGAAACGCTGATGGGTCATGACCTTCGAGAAATCTGCGAGACCAGTGGCGAGGTATCGGAACAATCCAGCATGGACCAATATTAGTGGCCCATTCCGAGTGCAGATCCCACCACAGATCCGTCAAAAACTCTGAGAGCCAGCTCCCATGCTTTTTTTTCCCACTCAGGCATGCCGATCGAATCGATCCTGAATATGTCGCCAGCGAACGTGTCTGAACCCAAGGTAATTTATTTTGAGGTCCGATCGGTTTTGGCAATTTCACGGAATGACATCCTGCCGCGTGTGCACGGTTTGGGGGATTCGCGCAGACTGGGCACCACTGGTCAGTCCACCACTCGACCTGACTGGTGCAAGATGCGCAAGACCATCCATTTGGAGCAAATCCTTGGCATTCGATACAGAGACTGGGTGCAACCAGCTCGCTGAATCCTGTGACGATTGCACGTATCTGACAAATCCTGGCGAAATCCTGGGCTATGGACAGGATTGTTTTCATGGAAGGTTGCAGTCAGAAACATCTGATTCTAAAGAACTTGCGCTTGACGATGGCCTTAGCCCAGATTCGAGATAAGCCTCAAGCTGATTCTTTAAATTTGCTCTGGCCCGGGTCAGAATCGACTTCACAGCTGGTTCAGATCGCCCCATCACTTGCGAGATCTGCTGATAGGACATTTCTTCAAATTTGTTTAATACGATAGCGAGCCTTTGATCTGCGGAAAGCGTTTGAATCGCCTCCTGAACAATCTGCGACAGCTCCACACTTCGCATTCTGGCGGATGGAGTTCCTTCCGCCGATATCGCGTTGAGTTCCAGCACGCCCAGTTGTGATGAATTGCCCGGGAGCGGCAGGTTCTGTGATCCGAAAGCCTTGTTCCTATGCCGGTTACGAATTTGATTCACAGCCAGGTTGTGGGCGATGGTAAAAATCCATGTGCTCAGCAAACATTCCGGCCGATATGATTTTCGAGCCTTGAAGACCCGTAAAAATAGCTCCTGAGTCAAATCCTCTGCTTCCTCCCGAGAGCCCACCATTTGGTGGATCACCTGATAGGCTCGCTTTTGATAAAGCCTTACCAGCTCTTCAAATGCGCCTGAAACGTCGGCCTGAACTGCGGTCATGACCTCTTTTTCGGCCAGATCAGCCAGGATTCGGTTCTGATTGGTGTTCTGGTCGTGCATCACCAACAGCCTTTTTATAAATAGACCGTTATCAATTCAGCACTTGAAGCGATTTCTTGTCCATTTGGCGACGCAATTGACCACAGGCTGCGTCAATGTCGCGGCCTCTGCGTTTGCGGATTGTCACGCTGACTCCACCGGTTTTGACCTGGTCTCGAAATGCCATGACATTCGGCATTCCAGGTCCTTTCCACGGAAGCTCTTCCACAGGATTGTAGGGAATCAGATTGACGTGCGCCTTGCGACCTCTGAGAAGTCTGACCAAGGCCAGAGCATCTTCAGGCCTGTCGTTCACATCTCCCAACAATATATATTCGTAAGTGATCTGACGGCCAGTCTTTTCAAAATAATAATCGGCTGCATCCATCACAGCTTGAAGCCCGACTCGCTGATTCACTGGAATGAGTTCGTCGCGCAGGCTCGGAGTCGCAGCATGGAGTGAAATTGCTAACGGATATTGCCTGCCCATATCGGCCAGTTTACGGATCTTGTCAGGCAAGCCCACTGTGGAAATCGTGACCCTTCGCTGACTGATATGCAGGCCGTCCGTTGAGCAAATCCAGTCCAGAGCAGGCATCAGTTGATCCAGATTCGCCAGACTTTCGCCCATCCCCATGACCACAATGTGGCTTACATTGGATTCCTCAGGCAACAAGTTCCGGAGAATCAGAATCTGCTGGATAATCTCTCCAGTAGTCAGGTTACGTTTCAAGCCACCCAAACCGCTGGCGCAGAACACACAGCCCATGCCGCAACCGATCTGTGAGCTGATGCAGACCGAAACACGATCCTCGTCAGGCATAAGAACGCATTCAATGCGGCCGTTTTCGTCGTCTTCAAGCACCAGCTTCTGGGTCCCGTCGGAGGAAGTCTGAAGGTTGGCTTTTTTGAGAGTAAACAATCGAAATTCGGCATCAAGCCGATCACGTAACTCTTTAGGCAGATCGGTCATCTGCTGAAACAACTCGGCGCGGCGGTCGACATACCATTTACGAATCTGGCCTGAACGAAAGCTTGGCTGACCATTGGCTTTAAGCCAATCGCGACGCTCCAGTTCAGAGAGATCCAGCCACGACGGTTTCATCAATTCCTGGTGCTCCGGTCAAATCAAAAAAGCGGTTTGAGACAACGCCCAAACCGCCTGAAGTTGTTTTCGAAAAGTGACTTACGTGTAAATCACTTAAAGAAGGCGGAGGCTTCGGAATAGTAGGTCAGATCCAAAGTCTTGGAGGCGGCCACACCAGCCTTCAAAGTGGTTTCGATAATCTTGGTGCCAGATAGAGCGACCATGGTTCCGAAACGCTTCTTGAGAACCAGTTCGCCAGCGGCCAAGCCAAGACGAGTGGCCAGAACGCGGTCGTAAGCACTTGGTGGCCCACCACGCTGAAGGTGTCCGAGGATCACACTTCGTGTTTCGCGTTTGAGACGTTCTTCAACGATTTCAGCCACGCTTTGGCCGATCCCGCCGAGCCGGACGTGTCCGAATGCGTCGGTTTCCTGAGAAGTCAGAACTTCTTTACGGTTCGGCATTTTCGCGCCTTCGGAAACGACCACGATGGCATAATTCTTGCCATCATTCAGGCGTTTTTGAAGGACATCGCAGCAGTGATCGATATCAATCGGGACTTCTGGAACCATGATGTAATCAGCACCCACGGCGATCCCTGAGAAGCAGGCAATCCAGCCGGCGTGACGACCCATTGTTTCCACGACCATGATCCGTCGGTGGCTGGCCGTTGTGGTTCGAAGTTTTTCAACGGAATCGACCACAATGTTTACAGCGGTATCGAAACCGAATGTAAAGTCTGTGACGGAAAGGTCGTTGTCAATTGTTTTGGGAACTCCGACCATGGGAAGGCCGAATTCATCGTGAAGTCGATAGGCAACGCCGAGAGTGTCGTCGCCACCGATGGCAACCAGAGCGTCGAGGCCGAGTTCACGGAAATTACGTTGAACGGCAGCGACATCATTTTCGGCATTTTTGAACGGGTTGGTTCTCGAAGAGCCGAGAATCGTACCGCCAATTCCGATGATTTCATCCGTTTCGCGGACGTGCAGAGGGCGGGCGATACCCTTCACCAAGCCACGCCAGCCTTCAATCAGGCCCACGCACTCACCACCGGCGTTGGTGACTTGTTGCACCACAGCGCGAATGACTGCGTTCAGACCTGGACAATCGCCGCCACCTGTGAGCAATCCAACCTTCATGGATGAACCAAAGCTCCAAAGAGTTGCCGAATATCTGCTGCAAACACTCGCCAGGAACCA
>CAMCFM010000403.1 GCA_945874095.1 Candidatus Kuenenia stuttgartensis | reverse complement strand
CGAGCGGAGAAGGGAGGAATGATAAAGCTTTATTTTGTAGTGGCTTACGCCGTCCTTGGGCGTTGCCCAAGGCTGGTATGGGACGGGCCTTCAGCCCTCAAACCAAATCCATTGATCTATCGATGCATTCGGGTTTTATGACTTATGCGAAATAACGAGGGCGCTAGCCCCCGGTTCGCAGAAGATAAATAACCGGGGCTAGCGCCAAGACCGGCTAGATAACAGCCAAGTTGTGCTTGGCTACGATTGAACTAAAAACCGGAAGTTATTCTCGGCCTGATCGAAAAAAAAAGCCTGCTTCACAGCAGGCTTCTTTCAGAAACATTTTAGAGTTCCGTGAGACAATCAGGCGGGCGTTGGCTCGTCTGCGGGTTCAGGCAGGCTCATATTGATACCCACCCGTGAATCCTGGTGGATCTTAAAGCCTGTACCTGCAGGAACAAGGTGACCAAGGATCACGTTTTCCTTCAAGCCAACCAGCTTATCGATCTTCCCGGCAAGTGCTGCTTCGGTCAGAACCTTGGTGGTTTCCTGGAAGCTGGCAGCAGAGATGAACGACTCAGACTGAACGGAGGCTTTGGTGATACCCAAAAGCTGGGTGGAACCGCTGGCTGGGCGTGGTCTGGTCCATTCAGCTTTACGTGCACCTTCGATCTCGACCCGCTGATTTTCTGTATCACAGATATCGCGAGGAACGATTTCATCTTTCTCAAACTGGGTATCGCCAGGATCTTTGATCTTGACGCAGTTGGCCAGCTCGACGTTGGTGCGACGAAGTTCGAATTTATCGACCACTGATCCAGGAAGCAGGCCTGTATCGCCCACAGTCTCGATCTTCACCTTGCGTAGCATCTGGGAAACAATGATTTCCAGGTGCTTGTCATCGATGGTCACGGACTGGGCACGGTACACGTTCTGAACTTCACGAAGCAGGTATCGCTGAACAGCCTCTTCACCGGTAATCCGCAGAATATCGTGCGGAACCAGTGGGCCGACCACTAATGGATCACCAGCTCTGACATAGTCACCCGTGTGAACACGCAAGTGCTTGCCGTGAGGCACCAGGTGCTCACGTTCAATCCCCGATGGGTTCTTGACCTTGATGGTCCACTTCCCACGGCGTTTCTCTTCAAGAAGCTCAACCTTGCCGTCGATTTCTGCCATAACGGCAGGAACCTTAGGACGTCGTGCTTCAAAGAGTTCGGTCAAACGAGGCAAGCCCGCAGTGATATCCTGCGTACCCATCATTTCCCGAGGTGTCTTCGCCAGAGTGGTTCCGACCTTGACTTCCTGACCGTTTTCAACAACCAGCTCAGCCTTCTCGGTGATCGTATAGAACACCAGGTGGTTACCCGCCTTATCGGTCACAATCACCTGAGGGTGGAAGGTACCCTTGTGCTCCATCACGGTGCGACGTTCGTTACCCGAGGCGTCGATGTCGAGCTTCAGTGTCTCGCCTTCGATCAAATCCTCGAACTTCACGATCCCGTCCACTTCCGAAATAATCGGGGTGTTATGAGGATCCCATTCGCACATCACACTACCCTTGGTGACCTTCTGGCCATCTGCCACAAACAGGGTCGAACCGTTAGGTATGTCCAGTTTGTCGAGTTCACGACCACGATCATCAAACAGCTGAATTTCGCCGTTACGGGTCAGAGCAATCTTCTTGCCATCTTCGAGCTCAGCCGCATTGATGTTCACGAACTTCACGATCGCATCACGCTTGGCCTTGTGCTCTTTCTCTTCCAAACCACGGCTGGCCACCCCACCAATGTGGAATGTACGCATGGTCAGCTGAGTACCAGGCTCGCCAATCGACTGGGCTGCGATGATGCCGACCGCCATGCCTTGCTCAACAAGTTGCCCTGTCGAAAGGTCCATGCCATAGCAGGATTGACAAACCCCAAGAGGGGCTTCGCACGTCATCGGGCTACGAACCTGAATCTTCTCAATCTGCATCTCTTCGAGCTTACGAGCCTGCTCGAAGCTGATCATGTCGTTTTCTTTGATCACCACTTCATCGGTGATTGGATCATTGATACTGACCCGACTGACACGACCGCGAACCGATTGAGAAAGACTGACTTCGAGCTTCTCGCCCTTGTACACCGACCCCTTGGTGATACCTTGAGCCGTGCCGCAATCGAACATCGTGATCACCACGTTTTGTGCGACGTCAGCAAGTTTACGCGTCAAGTAACCGGAGTCAGCCGTCTTCAGAGCCGTATCCGCGAGACCCTTCCGGGCACCGTGAGTCGAGCTGAAGTACTCAAGAACCGACAATCCTTCACGGAAGTTGGCCTTGATCGGAGTCTCAATAATCTTGCCGTTAGGCTTCGCCATGAGGCCCCGCATACCGGCCAACTGGGTGATCTGACCCACACCGCCCCGGGCACCGGAGTCAGCCATCAGATAGATCGGGTTAAGATAGACTTCGCCGTTGCGAACGTCGGTCTTCAACTCTTCCATCATCTGGTTGGTGATCAGTTCCCGGGCATGCGTCCAGGCGTCAATAACGTTGTTATAACGTTCGCCGTCTGTAATCAAGCCACGCTGATAGTTCCGGTTGAACCCAGAAACCCGTTTCTCTGCATCAGCCAGAATCTTATCTTTTGATTCTGGAGTACGCAGGTCATCGGTCGCAAACGACAAGCCTGAACGTGTCGATTCACGGAACCCAAGGTCTTTCATCCGGTCGAG
The DNA here is from genome assembly GCA_945874095.1 of Candidatus Kuenenia stuttgartensis. Lineage (GTDB taxonomy): Bacteria > Planctomycetota > Planctomycetia > Isosphaerales > Isosphaeraceae > QWQI01. The sequence continues at coordinate 1,869 of CAMCFM010000403.1, read as the reverse complement.
AAGGTCAATTGTCGCGCCCCGGCCCAAAAGCTGGTAACAGTCGGCAATAATCGACTGAAGCTGCTTTTGGGAAAGTGCAACATTATAGAAACACATCTTGGCGTGAAGGATGTCGTTAAAGACAACCCGTCCCACAGTGGTTTCCACCAACCCGCCCAACTTGTGAGTCTTCTCGCCTTCGCCTTTGACCATCTTGTCTTTAGCGATACGTACCTTGATTCGGGCGTGAATATCCATCTTCCGAAGGCTGAACGCCAGGAAGACTTCTTGAGGGGATGAGAAAATCATACCCTCGCCCTTGTCACCGGCACGGTGAACGGTGAGATAGTAAGAACCCATCACGATGTCCTGTGTAGGACTGATGATTGGGCTACCGTTGGCTGGACTGAAGATGTTGTTTGTGGACATCATCAGGGTCATGGCTTCCACCTGCGCTTCAATCGAGAGCGGCAGGTGAACGGCCATCTGGTCACCGTCGAAGTCAGCGTTGAAACCTTTACAGACCAGAGGGTGAAGCCGAATGGCGTTACCTTCCACCAGTGTCGGTTCGAACGCCTGAATACCCATCCGGTGAAGGGTAGGGGCCCGGTTCAGAAGAACAGGGTGATTTTTGATCACCTCTTCAAGAATGTCCCAAACCTCATCAGCACGACGCTCAAGCATCTTCTTGGCAGACTTGATCGTGTCGGCGATCCTCTGCTCTTTCAGACGACGAATGATGAACGGCTGGAACAACTCCAAAGCGATTTTCTTCGGAAGACCGCACTGGTGCAGACGCAATTCAGGACCGACCACGATGACGGAACGAGCGGAGTAGTCAACGCGTTTGCCAAGCAGGTTTTCGCGGAAACGCCCCTGTTTGCCCTTGATCATGTCTGTCAAAGACTTCAAGGCGCGGTTCGATGAACCAAGAACAGGTCGCTTGCAACGATTATTATCGAACAGAGCATCGACAGCCTGTTGAAGCATCCGCTTTTCGTTACGAATGATGACTTCAGGTGCGTTAAGATCGACGAGTTTCTTCAACCGATTGTTACGGTTGATGATACGACGATAGAGGTCGTTCAGGTCGCTCGTCGCAAAGTTGCCGGAATCCAGCAAAACAAGTGGCCGAAGGTCTGGAGGAATGACTGGGATACATTCCAGAACCATCCACTCAGGACGATTCTCGCTATCGCGAAGTGCTTCCACAACCTTCAGTCGCTTGGTCAGATCCTTCAGCTTTTGCTTGCTGGAAGTCTCAGTCAGCTCTTGACGAAGTTGCTTGGAGATCGCTGCCAGGTCGAGTCTCAGAAGGAGTTGACGAACCGCTTCGGCACCCATGTCGGCTTTGAAAGCCTCACCATATTTGGCACGAGCGTTGCGGTAATCTTCTTCGTTCAGAAGTTGTCGTTCCTTGAGTTCCGTATCGCCTGGATCAACGACAACGTAATCCTGGAAATAGATGACCTTTTCCATGCTGGACGTCTTCATGTCCAGAAGGGTTCCAAGTCGGCTTGGCATCGCCTTGAAGAACCAGATGTGAACCACTGGTGCTGCAAGTTCAATGTGGCCCATGCGCTTACGGCGAACACGGGAGTGGGTGACTTTCACGCCACACCGATCGCAGACCATACCCTTGTACTTCATACCGCGGAACTTGCCGCAGGCGCATTCCCAATCCTTCTCAGGCCCAAAAATCTTTTCACAGAAAAGACCGTCTTTTTCGGGGCGATAGGTACGGTAATTGATAGTCTCAGGTTTTTTGATTTCACCAAATGAACGACTTCGGATATCGGAAGGGCTGGCAAGGCGGACCTTCACGGCACCATAGTCATTAACGCGATCGTAGGCACTTTCGCCCATGCTCACAGAACACACTCCTTCAAC
>CAMCFM010000402.1 GCA_945874095.1 Candidatus Kuenenia stuttgartensis | reverse complement strand
GCAAAGGCGACTGTCCAGCGTCCCGTGACCGAAAATGGAGTCTCTGTCATTCAGTGGCCCGCCCGGATTCAACTTCTGATAGTTGGGGCAGGGCACGTTGGTCAGGCTGTTGCCGAACTCTCTGCCAGAGCAGGCTTTGAAGTCATCATCGCCGATGATCGGGCCCAGTTTGCAAACCTCGAACGGTTCCCCTCAGCCACCGAAATTCACGTCGGCCCATTTGAAAAGATCCTCACGGAAATTGCCATTTCAGCCCGTACTTACGCCCTCATCGTCACCAGAGGCCATGGCCACGACCAGGAAGCTCTGGGACTTCTTGCCAGTACGCCTGCAACTTATGTTGGCTTGATCGGGAGCCGTCGAAAGATCAAAATGATCACGGAATCGCTTCGTGAAGAAGGACTTCCAAACGATTCCCTGGCCAGAGTCAAGGCTCCGATTGGTCTGCCCATCGGCTCTCAAACGATCTTTGAAATCGCCGTCAGTGTCGTCGCAGAATTGATCGCCTGGCGAAATTTGGGCGAACCCGATGCCCGGAAATTGGCTGGCCCATCTGCCCATGTCAATCCAGCGAATCCTAACGATCAAGATCCAGGCCATACACGAGCGGAAGTCATTTCCAGTAAATAGTTTGTAACTGTTCTAAGTGTCGTTGCATACAGGGGATATAAAGGCTTTTGAATGACACAGAATCAAGCTGTAGAACGGATCAAAACCAATGGCTTGCCCGTGATTCTGGCAGCCGCTGGACGAAGTCGTCGATACGGCCGGCCCAAGCTCCTTGAACCCGTTCCAGGCACCGATAAATTGTTGATTCAACATGTGATGGAGCAGCTGACAGAGGGTGGAGCAGGGCCAGTTGTCGTTGTCTTAGGTCCAACAAGCGTAGTACCTTACGGCGTGATCGGCAATCATGTGCAAACCCATGGAGGAGTCGCGCTTCATATCGATCCTCATCCGGAAGAGATGCGAGATTCCATCGTGGCTGGGATCAGATATCTCGAAGGTTGGATCAAAGCGTCCATGCAGCCTGATCCATCTCATATCTTGTTTACACCAAGTGACTTACCGAATATGAACTCCGCTTATGTCAGGGCCTTGATTCAATCTTGCCAGGTCAGGCCGGAGTCGTTGATTCGAGGTGTGACGCCTGAGGGGCGCGGGATGCATCCTGTGGGATTGTCCTGGAACGACCGTCACGCGATTGACCGAATTCCAGGCCATTTAGGGCTTAACGAACTTTGGAATAAGCCCGAGCTGAATCGTTATGAATGGACCTGGAATGATAGTTATGGTCACCTTGATTTGGATAACCCGCAGGACTGGAAAAACTTTCGGCAAACCCTTTAACTTGAGCAATCTTCCTTGACGCCCACGGGCCGATCGTAAATGATAGGTGTTGAGCTTGGATGCTGGACAGGTCTCTGTTGCATTCATCTCAATCGTCAGCCATGCCCCATCTTCACATCTAGAAATCCATGATTTCAAAAATGACGAGATGCTCTGAGGCTGGATATCGTATGGATAACAATTGTCAGATCAGGATGCGTAAGATGCGACTCAAAGCCCGAATATTAGCTTCATTGATGCTCTCCTTGGGCAGCTTCACTCTTGTCACGGCCGCGAATGTCGCTCCAACATATCGAAATGTTCAGGATCAGCTGGCGAAATTATCTCCCACAGTCACGGCGGAATTGAAATCAGCTGCTCAAAAATTAGATGATTACCTCTCCAAGCTCGTTAAAACGACCGATCTGGATGCACGACTCGCAGCTTACAAAGCTCTCAAAACTGACACAGCCCAGTGGACTGCCTGGTCAGCTTACGATCCGGCCGCTGGAGAAGTTGCAATCGCTCTGGAACGCTGGATCATGCCGCGTCTAAATGCTGTCGAGTACGCCGTATCCGCCCGCGATGCCATCAAACGGGGCGATGCCTGGGTCACGGACGAACACAAAGCCATTTACAAAGATCTCGTACAGCCCTTGACTGTAGCTCTGGAGCAGTATGAGTCCGCCGATAAAACAGGCCTTCGCGTGGATGCACGCGAGAAAATCCGCGACCTGGTCGAGAAGCTTTCCGCAAAACTGAAGCAGACTCAATGGCCCGACGCCGATCAAATCATTGCAACGATTAAATCGAGATGGACATCGCCCAACATTTTATTCACGGTATCAGCCGAAGGTTTGAGGCCTCTGCTTGACCGGGAAATCGTCAAAAACGAGTCAATTCTATTTAAGGGGCGAACTAGTTATGTCACTCCGCGTGAGCGTCAGGGCTACGGCTTGATCCCATCGGATGACTCGATTGCATTTTATATCAGTCAGGCCATGACATCGGTCACTCCCGTGACGGATTTTGAGCAGCAGGTGCAAAGCAATCAGGGCGGCCGGATTTTGACACGTGGTTACTCGCTTGGAAATACAATCCAGAACGACAGTGTTGTAACAACATCATTTGCAATTCGCCCGACAGGCATTGCGATGTCCCCTAATAATCAGAACAATGTCAGGCCCAATCTGGCGATCGCTCCGAAGCAGGGTGGCGGTTTTACCCGAGCGATCATGGGGCTTGCTGGTATGAATCAGCAGCGGATTGTGAATGAAATCTACAGTAAGTCGATCGGCCAGATTCAAACAGAAACAGAAGCCAGTTCGAAAGAACTTGGTCAACTGCGAGCGAATGAAGCCGCTGCGAAGCTCAATGAAGCGATGATTCCATTTCGTCGTTCAGACGACACGATGGCTTACGACAAGGTGGTGGTCGAGCGTATCAAGGTGCGAACAGAACCAACGCACATTCATGCTGAAGCTCGGTTGTTATATGACCGGCCCGGGCATGAGTCGATTGGCCCTCTGGATATTGCTCCACCTCTGGATCCCGTCGATCAGAGATATATCACGACGGCCATTCATATTCCGAATCTCATGGAAAATCTGGCTGCAAACTTCTTTGAAGAGCTATCCAGCCGTGGGACAACAACAATTGCATTTCTGCCTGACAACGACGGAGACGGTGCCGCGGAGGTAGAAATTCAATCGGGGCAGGACTTATTGCAACTGGCAGTAGGAGAAAGTCTGCGAATTACCAAGCAGCCCAAGGGAGCGGTTCTTTCTCCTGGAAGCCCATTTGCTGCGCTCACAATTAGTGAGAAGAAATTGGTCCCACACTTCACAATGGACGATAAAGGGCATCTTGTGATGTTGTTCAAGTCGTTTAGAATGGATATTGCATCGCCTGCATTAACCATTTTAAGCGAAGGCCGAATGGGTGGAGCTGTTCGGATAGATTCACCCGGCGCTGAACTCGACATGGAAATTCTGAATCTTCCAGCAACGGCAACACAGCAGGAGCGACTTGCATTAAAGGTGCATTCATTTCAGCTTGATCCGCGATCAAAGATTTATGAATATAAAGAGGCTGGTAAACCTCCTGTTGAGCTGAGTGCATTTAAAAAGGCAGCGGTATTGGCTGGAGCTTCGGCATTTTTGTCATCGAAGCCGATTGACTTGCCGCTCGATGCATTAAAGATTGGCGACAAGGTTTCGGTCGTAAAGGTATCACCGATTGGGAAAATGGGATGGTATCAGTTTGTGATCAACGCCGACGGGATTTTAAACTCACTTGGAAAAGAGGATGGGGGCACGCAACCCACGCCAGTTCCTGTGAGTGAGCCGAAGACAGACGTTGCGATCCAGCCGATGGGATACACTCCAACTGAGTCATGTTATACGGCGACGGTACCGGCAGGCTCCACATATTGGGTGATCCCCGGGACGAATCCGCCGAGGGTAGAGTACAGGCCCACGACTGAAATGAGCACAGGAAACGTGCCTTGGGTGGAAGTGAAAGTGACTCCGATACCATAAGCATTGACAATCGGCCAGCTTTTGGCTATTTTATAGCAATAGAAGCACCCGTAGCTCAGCCTGGATAGAGCGTTTGCCTCCGGAGCAAAAGGTCAGAGGTTCAAATCCTCTCGGGTGTAGTCGATGTAAGTTGTTGGTTGGAATTGCCTTACCGAATCGGAAGGCGATGGTTGATCTGTTGGAATACGCGTTGGAACTTGTGGAATTCCCCAAAATCTGCCTAATTCGGACGAATTCTTTGACGTGAAAGTTCCCGAGTACCTTAGGATCAGGCCGAGAATAACTTCCGGTTTTTAAAACCAATTAACTGGGGCTAGCGCCAAGACCGGCTAGTGCTCCGTCAAGTCAAGATTGTTGGGTAAGCGGGCGGCACCAGGCATCTCCTCTGGACATCGATAAACCCTAAACCAATGATCTTTTGGGCTCCGGAGGAGACTCCTATTAATAGGTATGTCCTCTGGACATCGATAAACCCTAAACCAATGATCTTTTGGGTTCCGGAGGAGACTCCAGACGAAACTACCCCATTTATAAGGCTTGAGGGGGCACTAGCTAAGAGGCGATAGCCATCGGTTTCTTGGTTTGAGTCTAGCCGCCGGGCGCTAGCCCCCGGTTCGCAGAAGATTAATAACCGGGATGTATGAATCTAGCCGCCGGGCGCTAGCCCTCGTTGTACTACACATCTTTTTGAGTAGTTTTTGGGATGAAAG
>CAMCFM010000401.1 GCA_945874095.1 Candidatus Kuenenia stuttgartensis | reverse complement strand
GGACTGCTCATGCTCGGTTTTTCAGCTGGTCATCCATGGACGGGGCTGGCTCTGGTGGGCGGATTCATCGCAGGTGGGGTACTGGTGATGATCCTGATGATCGTTTTTGCCGGTTTCTTTGGGGACCAGCTTTCCCGAACCGGCTTTGTGGGTTACGTTTGCATGACGGTTCTAGATATTGCCGTTCTCTGGGCAGGTCTCTTGCTACTGCTCACCGGGACAAGACTTACATAGAGTATCAACGAGGATTCGCACGTGGCACGCATCAATAAAGTGGAAATACGTCACGTCCGGATGACTCTCAAAAAAAAGATCAAGCACGCCTCTCATGATCGTGCCACGAGCGACAGTATCATCGTAGTGGTGCATTTGGATTCAGGCCAAATCGGTTATGGCGAAGGCGTTCCACGAGAATATGTCACCGGCGAGTCGATTGAATCAGCCTTGGCTTGTGTGAAGTCGTGGAATCTATCAGAAATTGCAGGATCACCGAAGACTTATGCCGAATTGGTGAACCGTCTTGAAGCCTGGACACCCGCAACGCCGGCCACCGACTTGCGCAGAATCCAAGCCAATTCGGCCCGATGTGCAGCTGAAATTGCCATTCTCGACGCCTTCAGTCGCCATTTCGGACTATCGATTGGAGATGCTGTCGGATTAAGTTCTGTGGCAGAGAAACTGAATCAGGGCCCGCCTGAGCGAGTCAGATATTCCGGCGCGATCACGGCTGAAACGCCTTTCAAAGAAAAGATTTCTGCCACAAAAATGCGAATTTGGGGCTTTCGTCAGGTGAAGGTCAAGGTGGGCATTGAAGGCCAGGATGATGTTGCCAGGCTGAAGCGAATTCGCCGACGGTTGGGCAGCCACTGCGACATGAGGCTCGATGCCAATGAAGCCTGGACACCGGCCGAGTTCGGGACATGGTCAGATGCACTCGCCTTTTCCCATCCCTCAGCTTACGAGCAACCTGTCGCCCACGAGAATGTGAAACAGCTTGGAGAGCCTCGATTCCGTACACCTTACCCCGTGATCCTCGATGAATCGCTGTGTGGGATGGTCGATGCCGAGTCGGCCATCAACGGCGGATTTGGAGAGATTTTCAATCTTCGACTCTCCAAATGTGGAGGCCTCCTGCCGAGCCTTCAGCTTGCGGCAAAGGCTGTAGAGTCGGGCCGAAGGTATGGGCTTGGTTGCCATCCAGGGGAGTCGCCGATTTTGTCGGCGGCGGGTCGAGCCTTTGCTTCGCGAGTTCGGGATCTGGTGTTCCTCGAAGGATCGTATGACCGTCACGTACTGAAAGAACATTTCGGAACCCCTGACATCACCTTTGGTTATGGTGGTCGGGCCAAGCCCTTGAGCGGACCAGGGCTGGGAATTTCGATTGATACAAACCAGCTTGACTCGATGACAATCAGCCGCGAGGTGTTGGAAAATGGCTGATCCGAATATTCTCAGGGAGTCGTTCATCGCCACTGTCTCTGACGGCTACGAAATTGCTTGCCACAATTGGCGCCCATCGCAAAATGATTCCACCAGCCGCGTGATCGTGCTACATGGGATTCAGTCGCATGCTGGGTGGTATGAGCAGCTTGGGCGCATTTTAGCCAGTCAGGGAATCGACGTATTGATGCCGGACCGTCGCGGCTCAGGATCAAATCTGAAAGACCGTGGCCATGCCTCCAAATCAGGCAGGCTCATGGCCGACCTGACTGAGATCCAACACACTTGGAATCATCGAACCGGTAACGACCGCCCCCCGGTTCTGGCCGGTATCAGTTGGGGTGGTAAATTGGCGGCAATGGCTGTCGCTCATAGCCCTGACCATTATTCAGGACTGGCGTTGGTCGCACCAGGTTTGTTCGCCAAGGTTCGACCGCCTCTGAAAACACAGATTGGGATTGCCATTTCAGCGCTGTTACGACCAAAACAACCATTTGACATCCCTTTATCTGATCCCGCCCTGTTTACAGCCAACCCTGAGCGTCAGATTTTTATTGCTTCGGATCCAGCGACATTGCACCAAGCCACAGCCCGATTCTTTATCGTGAGCAGGGCTATGGATTTACGCCTGAACAGGGTCAGGAAACGATTGACTTTGCCAATCTTTCTACAAATGGCTGGTCTGGACCGAATCGTGAACAACGAAAAGATCCAGAGATTTGTCGCCAAAGCCCCTGCATCATCCAAAAGCATCGCGAATTACCCAAACGCCCACCATACGCTCGAATTTGAGCAGGGGCCGGTAACCGAGCGTTATGCCCTGGATCTTGCCGGCTGGATCAAAGGACTGAGCTAAAGTCTTACCTCGGAAGAATCATCAGATTATCGCGATGGACCACTTCATCGTAAACGGCGGCGGCTTGTAGGGCTGAACGCAGATGATCGGTTTTCAGGCCTTTGATTCGACGGGTATCGTCAGCGGTGTAGTTGACCAGACCACGGGCGAATTCGACGCCATGATGGTCAGAAATTGCGATAACATCGCCTTTTTCGAAGTCACCTTCGACTTCGCTGATGCCGATTGCCAACAAGCTCCCGCCGTTCTGAATCAAAGCCAGTTTCGCGCCTTCGTCGACACGAATGGATCCTTTCGGGCGGGCAGTGAGTCCAATCCAGCGTTGGCGAGCCGCTCGGGTCTGGCCTTCTGCCAGAATCAAAGTGCCCACATCTGAGCATCCCATAATGGTGGTTAAAGGATTTGCACGCTTTCCACTTGCGATAATCACGTTTCCACCGGAGTGGGTCACAAGCCGAGCGGAAGCGAGTTTACTTCCCATTCCGCCAGTACCGAGGCTGGAGCGGCTGTCGGTGACAAGCCCGAGAGCATCGTCGTCGAGCCGGGCGATCAGGGACAGAGGTTCGCCGAATCCCTGTCCGTCGGGCAGGGGGCGACAAAGCCCATCGACGCTCGAAAGGATCACAAGAAGTTCGGCCTGGATCAGGTTTGAGACCATGGCGGCAAGCTGGTCGTTGTCGCCGAACTTGATTTCGTCGACACTGACAGTGTCGTTTTCGTTGATGATTGGGACGGCTTGAAAGTCGAAAAGGGCGTGGATAGTGTTGCGCATGTTGAGGTAGCGAACACGGCTGTCGAAGTCGGAGTGGGTGAGGAGAATCTGGGCAGCATGATAGCCATGTGATTTGAACGCATCTTCATATGCTCGCATCAGATAAGTCTGACCGATAGCGGCAGCGGCTTGAATCGAGGGCAAATCCTGAGGCCGTTTTTTAAGGCCAAGCTGGCCCATCCCGGCACCCACTGCTCCAGAGCTGACAAGTGCGACACGGCGGCCGGACTTTTTGATTGCGACAATTTCGTCAGCCAGATGTCTTACACGGTCGTGATCGAGGGTCCCGTCGGGGCCAGCCAGAACGTTGGATCCGACTTTGACAACCCAAGTTCGCGAAGAATGAATGACTTCGGCACGGACCAAGTCGTTGGACATTGAGAGAGGCATCCTTGAAGCAGCGATCGGCAGACAAGTCACCGAAGAGATCGGCGAACAGTTGATTCCTTGATTCATCGTAATATAGCAATTACAGGGAATCTTGAAATGGTAGTTTACAATCAGGTAGAGGGGTACCACGGGTATTCTTTGATCCATTTCACGGCAACTTCGGCATAAACAATTAAATCTTTCAGTTTTTCCGATTTTAATAAATAAGCACGTTCGTTACAGGTTTCCAGGATATTGGCTTGAAATAATTCATAACTTTGAATCATTGAGCTTGCGTCAGGCATGGCTTTTTTTCGTGACTCGATGGAATGCGAATACAGAAATTGCCTTACAATCATGATGACCTGATTCGGATCATTATTGTGGGCAGGTACATCTTGGCCTGCAATATCACTTAACGATTTTTGAAACTGATAGGGCAAATTGTCTAACACCAGGAGTTTTTTCTTCTTCTGTTCTGAATCCCCATAACTTAGACATCCCCAGAACAGGCCACATTCAAATGGCATGTTAAATCTTGGTACCTCGTCCTTTTTTACCTCAACCCGCGAAATATCATGGATCCCTAATCGACTTTCACCAATAATCTTGATAATTTTCTGTAGCCGATTCTCTCCTGAATCCATGGTTTCAAGAGCTGATCGTGCAACAAAACCAGAACTATGAATCGCGAAAACAATCGCTTGTAATAAATCGCGGTATTCTGAGTCGAACGGGCAGTTGATAAAAACCGAATCTTCAAACTTATATTTAGCCCTGGCCATGAACAGCCGATCTTAGCTTTTGAGTTTAGATTTCAGGATCGCAAGTCTTACGACTTCACGGATCGTTTCTTGACTGATAGACGACTTCAATGGTGTATCTAAAATGACTAAGGGAGATAATTTAGGCTTCCTCTTCTTCGTCCATTGTTTCAGGGGATGGCCAGAATTAGTACGGTCCGTCGATTTTGAAGACACGACCGGATTGGTGTCCAAATTTAAACGTCTTCGCATCGCAATATTCTATTTTAGCAAGTGAACTATAAATCATAGTATCCATAAGTACAAACAATGTCAAGAACACTCAAAACAGTGCTATTGACATTGTTAAACGTGCAGTGATTCAGAAAACGTTATTTG
>CAMCFM010000400.1 GCA_945874095.1 Candidatus Kuenenia stuttgartensis | reverse complement strand
CTCGCATTCGCTACCGGCCTGCTGGTCTCAGCCGGTTACTGGACACGCCCGGAATCGATCGTTGCCGGGCTCTCCATTTGCCTCCTGTGGGTCAGCAAGCTCACGGACAGGCTTGTTGTAAGAGCCTCCACTGTAAGCGTTTTCGCCTCGATTTCTGTGCCCCTGATTCTGCTTTATTTAACTATTAATGGCACCTTTTCAGACCGATTTGCAGCCCTTTCGCAATCGTCTCCAACACATCAACTGGCCCCGTCCGGCTTTTCGCATCTGCCCAAAGGCTTACCTGAAGCCCTGCGTGATCCTCGCCTGGACTTCTCCCCAAAAGATCCCGCCCGGGAAGTCTCGTCCATGGGCCTCAAGGCTGGTCTGGCTTCCGTTCTCAGGCTCTGGGCTGAAAGCCTCGGCGATGGAATGGCTGTCATGACCCTCTGGGGGCTCTTAAGATGCCGCACGCACAGCTCTTCAGCGCGACGCTTATTCATAATTCAAACAGCCCTGCTCGTAGGAGTTCTAACCTATCAGGCCACCTCGCGAGGCTATCTTTCCAGCCGCCATGCCATCGGACTCACTTTCTTGAGCGTCCCCCATGCCGCTGCTGCCATCAGACTCTGCGCCCTCCGATTTGCGAGTCTTCTGAGGTTGTCTGCCCGTCGTCGGAGAGTCGGGACAAGGCTGGTGCTTTCGGCGATATGTGCCGGAGGAATCTGGGTTCAGGCCAAGCCAATCCACGCCTCTCGCCAAGGGCATCACTCGGCTGGATTATGGCTTGAGTCACACGCTTCGAACTCGTCAGCAATTTTTGACACCCGAGGCTGGGCCTCATTTCAGGCAGATCTCAAACGATACGACCCTTATCACGTATCCCAGGCCTTGAGCGACTCACGTACGTCTTACTGGGTTTTGGAAGCTGGGGAACTGGCAAGTGGGTCGCGACGAGCGGCCACTTTGGCCAAAATCCTTGAGGATGGTGGCGAACTGGTTGCGAAGTTTCCGAAAAAACAAGGGCGTGACGATAATGGTGACGTTCTCGTATTCGCCTGGAAACGCCCCGACTGGTGGGATCGCCCATCCTCAGCCCATATCGCACGAAATCGGCCAGCCCCGTCATTCGACCCATCTGTTGAAAAGTCGGCGAATCGTGAACACGCAGTGGAGCACCCTCGCCCATGAGTCTGGCCCGAACGGTTGGTCACCTACTGAATCGGTTCCGCACTGGCTGCCGCTGGGTCTGGCTTAATCCTGCCTACGAAGACTTTACGCGCGACTGGACCGCCGACGATTGCATGGCCATCGAAAGTCGCGACCGATTTCATGCCAAACAGGGCCGAACCACCGCCCGGGTCAGGCTCGACCATCCCGATGGCAGTCACGTTCATGCCTATCTCAAGAAATTTGAGCGTCTCAGTTTTCAAGAGCGAATTCTGGCCATTTTCACTAAGGCCGGTACCCACACGCCCGGGCCTGTGGAATGGAAGCACCTGGAAGCCGCCCGCGCCCTCGGGATTCCAGTTCCTCATGTGATCGCCGCCGGCGAACGCCTCGGGCCAGGTCTCTTTGCCCAATCCTTCCTGATCGTCGCCGAACTCGAACGCTCCGTCGCCCTCAACGAAGCCATCGGCCCACTGTTCGCTGAAATGCCCACCGGCGATATCGAAATCCTTCGGCGCATGATCGCCCGGCGAATGGCTGAACTCTCTGCAAAACTACACCGCAACAGTATGTTTCATAAAGACTTGTATCTTTGCCACTTCTTTCTGGACACCTTCTGGGCCACCACCACCGTGATGTCTCCAGTCACCTCCATGCCCGAAAACGCCTTACGCATGATCGACCTGCACCGGTTGGGCCGTCATCCGTTGGCTTTTTGGAGATGGTTGGTCAAAGACCTCGGACAACTGATTTATTCGACCGTGGACGTCCCCCAGGTCAGTGATCGGGACAGGCTCCGATTTTGGGTTCAATATGCTCGATCCATGGGTTGGTCCAAACGTAAACGCAACTGGGCTGGTCGGATGGTGGCCTTGAAAGCAGCACGATACGACCGCCATAACGTGAAGCTGAAGGCCAAAAAACTGAGGGCGAAAGCCTCGACCCCAGTGCGTGAGGCCAGCCACTCATGAGAATTGCCCTCAATTATCGCAATATCGACCCCAACCGAGGAGGGGCTGAGACTTATGTCGCAGACCTGACCCGGTCTCTGATCCAGAGGGGCCATCAGGTCACTCTCGTGGCCGAATCCGTCAGGGCCGAATCGGTTCCCCAGGAAGCCGTTTTTCTGCCAGTTCCCGTGAGCGGCCTGAGCCGGTCGGCCAGGATCTGGTCGTTTGCCGAAAATTCGCAGAAAGTTCTTGAAGCTCACTCCAGCCAATTCGATGCCACCATGGGGTTTATCAACACATGGCACCACGATGTGATCATCCCTCAAGGTGGTCTCAGAGCTGGCTCAAGGCTTCACAATGCAGAGCGATTCCACTCGCCCATCCGCCGGTCTGTTTATAGATTCCTGAAATCTGCCAGCCCGACCGAGTGGAAATACGACCGCATTGAACGCCTCCAATATGCCCCTGAACGAAATGCCCGTGTGGTGGCTGTCAGTCAACTGGTATCAGGCCATTTGCAGAAGTTTCGCAACGTGCCACAAAGCCGGATTCATGTCGTTTATAACGCGATTGATCCGAACAGGTTCGCCGTGGCTGATCCTTCAAAGGTTCGTGCCGAGACCCGCTTGAAATACGGCCTTTCTCCCGATTCCAGTGTTGGCCTTTTTGTTGGCCATAATTTCTGGCTCAAAGGTCTCGAGCCTCTGCTGAAGGCCTTGGCCGCGAGGCAGGCCCATGGTCAGAGCGTGGAGCCGATCCACCTCTTGGTTTCCGGTGGTGGCAAGATCAGGCCATTTCAGAAAATGGTTGACCAGCTTGGTCTGGGTCAAACAGTTCAATTGCTGGGCTTTACGCCCGACATCAAAAGCCTGTTCCATGCCTCCGATTTTTTCGTCTCGCCCACCTATTACGACCCCTGTTCACTGGTGGTGATGGAGGCCCTTGCCTGTGGCCTTCCTGTTATCACCACTGGATGCAATGGGGCAGGGGAGCTGGTGACCAACGGCCGCGAAGGCTTTGTCATACCCACCCCCAATCATCAAAAAGAACTCATTCAGGCGCTTGATGGGATGGCTGATCGTGCCTCTGTTCAGCAAATGGCCGTTGCTGCATGTGAGCTGGGCAGGGCACAGACATTTGACGCCCATGTGAGCCATCTTGAACGGATTTTTGAAGACGTGTCAGCCGAAAAACAGGCGGCCAGAACGAAGGATCAAGTTCTCAGGCCGCACCTTGGTGGTCAGGATCAGAATCAAAAAAGTCGAATTCAAACCCCAAGCACGGAAAGCGAACGGGCCCCACGATGAAAGCTGTCATTCTTGCCGGAGGTCGCGGCACCCGCCTGCGTCCATACACCTCAGTCTTCCCCAAGCCCTTGATGCCGCTTGGAGAAGAAAACGCCATGCCGATTCTGGAAGTGGTGATCCGCCAACTGGCCCGGTTCGGGTTCGACGAAGTCACCCTCATCACGGGTTACCTGAGCGAGCTGATCGAGTCGTTCTTCGGCGATGGCCGCAAGTTCGGCGTTCATCTCGATTATGTCCGCGAGGAACGTCCGCTTGGTACAGCCGGTGGTCTAGCCCTTCTGGGCAAGCCTGACGAGTCGGTTCTGGTCATGAATGGAGACATCCTAACCACGCTCGACTACCGGGCCATGTTCGACTTCCACACCAATCGGGAGTCCATCGCCACCATTGCGAGCTACCCGCGTGAGGTCAAAATCGACTTCGGCGTGCTCGACTTCGGCGACGATCCCCACATTCTGGCCGGTTATCGTGAAAAACCAGCGTTCTCATTCCAAGTCAGCATGGGCGTCTACATTCTTGCCCCTGAGGCTTGGGACCGCATCCCTGCCGGACAAGAATTGGGCATGCCTGATCTTCTGGAAAAATTGAGGGGCGAGGGTCGGGACATCAACTGCTTCAAGCAGAACTGTTATTGGCTCGACATCGGCCGCCACGATGATTATGAGTCGGCGAATTCGATTTTTGAAGCTCGAAGGGCTGAATTTCTCGGCACCACTGCTCCAACCGACCACGGGCCTCACCTGTTCCGGATTCGCGACAATATCCGCACCCATGTCGGTCACGAAAGATGACACCTTCCAGCATGGGCATCCTCCTGGCCATCATCGGGACATACCTGATTGGTTCCATCCCGTTTGGACTACTGGTGGCCCGATTTGTGGGCGGAATTGATATCCGCCAGCACGGGTCGGGCAATATCGGGGCCACGAATGTCGGGCGAATTCTGGGCCGGAAGTATTTCTTCGTGGTCTTTATGCTCGACATGCTGAAGGGGTTCGTGCCGACTTTTCTCGCTGTTCAGGAGACGGAGGCGATTAAGTTTTCGAATTTAACGCCTCTTTTAAGCCATGCGCCCATTCTGATAGCGGCATCTGCGGTGATCGGTCACAACTTTCCCGCTTATTTAAAATTCAAGGGTGGGAAGGGCGTCGCCACCAGCCTGGGTGTGGTTCTGGCCATTGATCTGA
>CAMCFM010000399.1 GCA_945874095.1 Candidatus Kuenenia stuttgartensis | reverse complement strand
GTTGGCAAAGGCGGGCCAGATGGTGCCTCCGGTATCGACGTGGGGGAACGGGTCGTTGGCAGTTCTCCAGGATTTTGTAACCCAGTCGAATAGAACCGTTCGTTCCAGAGGGTCGTCGATCTTCAAAAGTTCGTCGTTGGCACCTGCCGCATAGGATTGTCCCGAGATCAGAAAGACCTCACCAACTCCGACAGGATCCACCTGAGCGGATCCGATGATGGTCCCGGTGGGATTTACGGCGCGCACTTCAAGACGATACCAGCCGCCGGCGGGGATCTGAATCTGAAATTGATAGTCGCCGGCCACTGAAATCTCGCCCAGCAGCTTCCATTCGATAGATCTTCCGGAACACCCTTCATGAACAGTGGTTCGGGCTTCCAGCCTGACTGGCACAGGCCCTTTCCAACCACCTTTGACTGTGACATTCGCAAAGCCCAGCTTCGGTCCGCCGGGCTCGTGGTCATAAGCGTGTGCCGGTTCATAGCCTTCCCTTTGCAAGACCTGTTTTGGCAGAGGGTTAGTGATGGTTAGACCTGCTTGAAGTGCAGTCTGGGCGTCTGCTGGAAGAACCAGTAATCCAGCTGACAGAGCCGTGGACTGGCAAAACAGTCTCCGGTTCATGTCAGGTTCAGAAGATTTGACGATCTGTTGATTTCTCATGGTTTTGAGATGGTTTCATCCAGATTCAGGATCATGCTGGTGACCGTGGTCCACGCAGCAAGTTCTTTGGAATCAAGCTTTTCTGATCGTTTTGAATGACCAATCGTGATCAGCTTTTCGGCAGCCGCCTTATCCTTGTCGAAACGCAATCTGGCAGAATCGTAAACGCGCATAAGCACCTTGGATTCATCAGGTTGTGGCGATCGACCCAGAGCCAGTTGATAGGCAAAAGCCAATCTGTCCTGATCCGTTTTCGACTCCAGAAGCACTCGTTCCGCAAATCTCCTTGCAGCCTCAACATAAGTCGGGTCATTTAGCAGAACCAAGGCTTGCATGGGCGTGTTCGTACGCGCCCTTCGCATGACGCAGGTTTCGCGATCAGGGGCATCAAAAGCGGCCATGCCGGGCGGTGGACAAGTCCGCTTCCAGAATGTGTACATGCTTCTGCGATAGAGATCAGGGCCGAGATCAGGGGCATATTTATCGCGTCTCTCGACCGACACATCTTCCCATAAGCCTTCTGGCTGATATGGTTTAACGCTTGGCCCACCGACTTTTTCGACCAGCAGTCCGCTGATGGCCAGAGCGTTATCACGCACTGTTTCGGCGGGCAGGCGATATCGCGGTCCTCTGCCCAGAAGTTGGTTTCTCGGATCTTTTTCAAGAGCCTTCGGCGTGACGTTTGACGACTGCCTGTAAGTGGCTGACAGTGCCATCAGTTTCAGAATCTCTTGCGTGTTCCAGTTCCGGCCAACCAGTTCCGTGGCCAGCCAATCCAGCAGCTCCGGATGGGTGGGAAGTGCTCCCTGAACACCAAAATCTTCGACAGTTTCGACCAATCCGACTCCAAACATGATCTCCCACCAACGATTGACGGCCACTCTGGCAGTCAACGGATGGGTCGGATTGGTCAGCCAATGAGCCATATCCAGCCGACTTGACGACTCCTCGGATTGACCGTTAAAAACTCCAGGAAATCCAGGTTCCACCTGATCGCCATGCTGATCGTACTGCCCACGCTTGAGAATATGAGTCGGCCGGCGAGGCGCCATTTCAGCCATCACCATGGTCACCGGGATCGCTTTGTCAAGCTCGGCAAGCTGCTTCGGAATTTCCGCAAGTTCTCTCCTCCAAAGGCGTGACGGGCTATCCACCTGATCCAGATAATATCCCTTGAGCCGCTCAATCTGGTCTGCACTGCGCTTGGATTGCTGAAGTTTCAAGACTTCTTTCAAATTGCCCCGCGACTGCCCGCTGGCGATCCGGCTGATGGAATCCATTCCGAGGACTTCAGAATAGAGCTGAACGTCGTCGATTTTGCCCAGGAATGGGGATGAATTCTGGCGACGGCCGATGTGGAACGGTTTCTCGGTTTTCAGGGTCCCTTCCAGAAGATTGTTCGTCGGAATGGTCAGCTCTTGCGCTTTTCCATCGACATAAATCTTGACTCCTGAAGCTTTTTTTGACCCGTCATACGACACGGCCACATGGTGCCACGTATTGGTTGGGATCGGTTGTTTGGTGATCACTTTAAAGCCCTTGTCGGGCCAGTGATTGACGAAGTGGCTAGCCAGTTTGCCATCTTCAAGAATCACGTCGTAACCACGAAAGGCGTTGGCGTCGTCCATCTTGGAAACCACGGTGCCGGTTCCAGGCTTGTTTGGAAAAATCCAGGCCGAGACGTAAAAAGACTGATCCGATTCAAATGAACCTGTCTGGCCTGCCTCAATATAGCGATCACTCGTGAATTCTAGAGCCCGCCCAAGTCGACCTTCCGTAGATTCCAATTTCCCTTTACCCGTACCTTGAACACTTTGTGAGACAAGGTTTGCATAAACTGAGCCAGTCGCTTCATCGAGCGGAAAGTGGGCCACCAGGCCGGATTGGCCAAGCTTTTCAATCTGGTCGGATGTGAGTTGAGACTCCCATTTCGCTAAATCGCTGTCGATCTTCGAGGTTCTGCCTTTTAAAAGCGTTGTCAACTCGTCTCGCCGTGATTCCAGCTTCGACTTTTGGGCCTGTTGACCTGGGGAAGGGACTTTCATCAGCGGTTCTGCCATGCGTCCCTGGCTGTATGAAACCACTTTGTCAGGAATATTGTTGAAATAGCCAGCAAACCGATAGTAGTCACGCTGCGAAAACGGGTCGTATTTGTGGTCGTGACAGCGGGCACACTGAAGCGAAAGGGCCATGAAAACCGTCGATGTCGTGTGAACGCGGTCGGCCACATACTCAACCCTGTACTCCTCTTCGATAATTCCGCCTTCGGTCGTCAGAACATGGTTCCGGTTGAACCCTGTAGCCACTTTTTGACTCTGGGTGGAGTTCGGAAGCAAATCACCTGCAAGCTGTTCTGTCAGAAATTGATCGTAAGGCTTGTTACTGGCAAAGGCTTGGATCACCCAGTCCCGCCACGGCCAAAGCGTGCGAACTTCATCGTTGTTGTAACCGTTCGTGTCGGCATATCGGGCAGCATCAAGCCAGTGCATGGCCATGCGTTCGGCATATCTGGGGGATGCCAGAAGCCGATCCACCACGACTTCAAAAGCTTTGGGCGAAAGATCTTCCAGAAACGCTTTGGTCTCTTTAGGGCTGGGCGGAAGGCCGGTGAGGTCTAACGTAACACGCCGGAGCCAAGTGCTACGATCTGCTTCGGGCGATGGCAACAGACCTTCTGATTCGAGTTTCTGGAGCACGAACTGGTCGATCGCGTTGCGTGACCATTTCGTGTTTTTTACAGAAGGTAAACTCTCTGCCCGCTTGGGTGCACTGAAGGCCCAGTGGGTTTCATAAGGAGCACCTTCGCTAATCCAGCGTTTGAGAGTCTCTTGCTGCGTTTTTGAGAGCGGTTTTTTAAACGATTTTGGAGGCATCTGAGAGTCGTCGCTGGATTCGATTCGTTCGACCAATGCGCTGGAGTCGGGATCTCCCGGTACAATCGCAAAATCATCGCTGGCCGTTTTCCGTGTCGCATGCTCGGGCAAGTCAAGTCTGAGTTTGGCTTTACGAGAAGCTTCGTCCAGTCCATGGCAATTCCAGCAATGATTGGCAAGGATCGGGCGAACGTCACGATTGAAGTCAACCTTGCTCGCGGCAGGTTCAGCGCCCCGAGCGTTCAGGCTAACCAGTCCAAGGAGGATCAGTCTGAATCGGTGAAGCATTTTGAACAGAGTGAAAAACCTGCTCATGAAAGATCCCCAGATAGGAAACGTGACAACAGCGGTTCGAATTGAATCACCTGGAAGCGTATTTCGAAGCGATGCAGAAATGAGGCCCAATACTTATCTTGGCAGATTCAAGCATCAAAACAAGCTAAAATCTTTAAAATAAAAAAAGCGGAGTAAGCTCCGCTTCGAATCCAATCAGGATTTCTCAATTCATCAGCGATCGATCACAGACCGCGACCACCGATATGCTTCATCTTACTTGGGTTACGGCCTTTTCGCTTGGCCTTGCGACCTTTTGAGATCGGGCTGCTATTGGCTTTACGGCGCCAGGCGGAACTTTTCTTGTGTTTTGTCTTGGTCTTCATAGGTCAGGCTCACTGGCTCGAATCGGTGATCGAAACGTGTGTATCGGAAAGGATTGATATCGAGCATATCATCGACACTCGGTCAAATCAAGCTCAGCTTCAATCAAACTGATTCTCAAGGTCAAAGTCCTTGAGAATTCAGTTGAAGAATGACCGGGGAGGGACTCGAACCCTCGACCCACGGATTAACTTACCTCACCGGTTTTCACCGGCCTTGAAGAACGATTCAGGCTGAGATCAGCCAAATTCGTTTTCTTGTTGAGAGTCTGGACTATATCATCACCATTTCAGGTGTGTCGCGCTTAGTCTCTGAAGCCGATTCCCTCGAAGCCGAAGGAACCTCGCCTGCTGATCACCCAATCCTCACCGCTTTTCATGCCTTCGCAGTCATCGTTACCGAT
>CAMCFM010000398.1 GCA_945874095.1 Candidatus Kuenenia stuttgartensis | reverse complement strand
CAGATGGTCTAGCAGCTCTGCATGAACCGGAGCGTTGACTCGCTTGCCGAAGTCGCTGGGCGATGAGACCAGCGGCTCTCCAAAGTGGTGCATCCAGGCCCGATTCACAATCACCCGGGCTGTCAATGGATTCGCCGGAGATGCGATTTTGTTCGCTAATTCCAGTCGTCCACTGCCCTTGGAAAACGGCTTGACTCCATCCTCTGAAAGCAGTTCGATAAATCGCCGAGGGACTTTTCGACCAGGTGCCGTAGGGTTCCCGCGAACGAAAATATGAGGCTCGTAAGGCGATTCTGCATCCACCAAAGACATGGCTCGTGGAGGTGCCACTGGCGATTTCACCGCCATGCGATCCAGCTCCTGAACCTTACCGCCGAATTGGTCCGTCTCAGTTCGCGACATATATCGACGGGTCTGGCTTTTCGAAAAATACAAAGGGCTCTCACGGCTTGTCAGCATCTCGACGATCTGCCTGCGTGCTTCAGAATCTTCCGGAGTCACGGCTGTCACAGTCTTTAGCTTACTCTCGTCATATGTTTTTTTGATGACCAATCCATAAGCCCGAGCCACTTCAGCCCTGGTTTTCGGCTTCGCCTGGAGCAGGGCATCGCGCACCAGTGGATTGATCTGGCCGTTCTTGGTTCCAGCGGGCATCGACTTCCACTTTTCCGCCAATAAGTCGATGGATTTGACATCGGGTGTTGCCTTTGGACCAGCCGATTTTGGATCCTCAAGAGGCATCGACTCCATCAGGTCATGCCAGATCCCAAAAACCGGATCATTGTCGGTCGCCCTCTGGTCAATATATTTACGAACCCGGGCGATGATCGGCGGCCGCAGATCTTCGGGAGCCAGAGAGAGGAAAAAGATCGCGGTTTCGAGAGGGTCGGGCCGGGTCGTGGCCACCCGCTCCAGATAATCGCCCACTCGCTGGCGGGCAGTCTCTGATAAAAGCTCAAACTGTTTATCGCGAAAAGAGCGAATTTCGTCCCGCTTGGCACTGGCCTGCTTCTCAAATTCTTTGGCTTCAGGGGCGATCGAATTCACGGTCAGGGGCAGTTCCTGAGGGGCCTCGCTACTGGCAAAGACTCCATAAAGTGAGTAATAATCAGCTGTTGAAACTGGGTCGTATTTGTGGTCATGACACCGGGCGCAGGCCACGGTCAGGCCTAGAAAACCACGTGAAACGGTGTCAATCTGATCGTCAATAATGTCGTGTACGTTGTTGTCATACATCCGCCCGAGGGTCAGATATCCGAGGGCGGCCATTCTCCAGGTGGGAACTTTGGGCTGGATCAGGTCGGCTGCAAGTTGCTCGCGAACAAATTGGTCGAAAGGGGTGTCCTCGTTCAGGGCTCTGATGACATAATCTCTGTAAGTATAGGCATAGGGGCGGATTCGGTCGTCGCCGTACATCAGAACACCGTCTTTGGAGTCCGCAAATCGGGCCACATCCAGCCAGTGCCTGCCCCAGCGTTCTCCATACCGTGGAGAGGCCAGAAGTCGGTCCAGCAGCTTCTCAAAAGCCTGAGCGGTGGGAGCTGGATCGCTCGTGAAACTTTTCATTTCGTCCCACGTGGGCGGGAGTCCTGTGAGATCGTAAGTCGCTCTTCGCAATAGTGTTCGGCGATCCGCTGAGGGGGCTGGCGTGAGCCCTGATGCTTCGAGTTTCGACAGAATAAAACGGTCGATCGGAGTCTTGGGCCAGGCGTTGTCCTTAACGATAGGAGTTTTTGGGGTAGCCACAGATTGAAATGACCAGTGCTGGCGATCGGCTGCCGAGATGGCGAATTCCTTGCGACCCGGAGCCAATCCGCTCGACTTTGGCCAAGGCAGGCCGAGTTCGACCCACGTTTCGAGAGTCTGGACCTCAGCCTCATTCAGCTTGCCATCAGGCGGCATTTTGATCGGCCCCTTGCGATGCACAGCCTTGATCAGGAGGCTTTCTTTAGGCAGTTTTGCAATCGCAGCCGGTCCGCTATCTCCACCTTTGAGAACATGATCTCGTGATGTCAATTTCAAGCCTGCTTCTGGCTCGTTTTCGCCATGGCATTCCAGGCACTTCGCGACCAGCAACGGCCGCACTTTCGCCTCGAAAAAACTCTCGGATTCGTCGGCCTGTGCGTTTGGGACAGCGATTGCCAAGATTACGGAGCTAAGCGTTCTGGCAACGAACCAACCATGAGTGAAACGATTCTGCATCGAGCCATTCCTGAATTTTTGTAGATGAGGAGAGTCGTTCTCAAGGTGACGGATTGGCAACTCGCAGTATTCAGGCGAGAGGTCCGTTTTGGAAAGAGGCAGATGTTTCATCATACCAAATCGATCCGGATATGGTCGGGTGATTTGTTTTTCCAATCAGTTTTCAGGTCAACAGGAGGTTGACCCAGTAACTTGCCAAACGCATCTACGGGTTTTGCAATCAAGTGGATGGATCAGGACGTGATGAAAACAAAGATCGAAATCACAGGCTTTGCTATTCCTTCCATAGAACTCTTGGAGTACTCTACATAACTGTCCGATTATGTTTTAGCGTGAGTCTGCATTTGGTCTCTTCAGCGATCAGGGATAAACATCATGAAAGCTTTACAATTGGGTCTGTTGGTTATGGGAATGACGAGTTCCCTGTTGCTTGCCGTATCGGCGCAGGAGAAAAGCGTCAAGCCAGGTATCAACGATACATTCAAGAATCCGAACCCGAAGGATTTTGTCGAGAAGTTTGAAGTGGAAAGCCGCGAGGTTTTTGCGAAGCGGCGTGAGATTGTCGAAGCCTGTCAGATCAAGCCTGGCTTGATCGTTGCGGATATTGGAGCGGGAACTGGTCTGTTCACTCGACTTTTCTCGGAAAAGGTTGGTCCGGAGGGGAAGGTCGTGGCAGTGGATATCGCCCAGAAGTTTCTCGATCACATTCAGAAGACCAGTCAGGGTCTGGGGCAGAAGAATGTAGAGACCAGGCTATGTACGGCCGATTCCACTCAACTGCCTCCTGGATCGGTGGATGTGGCATTTATCTGCGATGTTTACCACCATTTCGAGTATCCGGGCAAGTCGATGGCCTCTCTGTTCAAGGCGATGAAGCCGGGCGGAAAGGTTTATCTGATTGATTTTCGGCGGGTTGAGGGTGAAAGCAAGGAGTGGACTCTGAAGCATGTTCGAGCCGGTCAAGAGGTGTTTGAGGCGGAAATTGAAAAGGTGGGGTTCAAGAAGCTTGGCGAAGAGTCCAAACTGTTGAAGGAAAACTACTTCGTTCGATTTGAAAAACCGGTTTCCAAAACGGCTCAGGTTGATCAGCCTCATGGGAATGAGAATGAGATTGCTCAGTCAGATGGCCCTGGAATGGGCAGAGGGATGGGACGTGGCAGAGGGATGGGAATGGGCAGGGGGATGGGACGTGACGTGAACATGCAGACGGATATGAACGGCTTTCATTATCTTTTGCAAAACCACGAGAAAGTCCGCCGCACTGTAAAGAAGGTCGAAAAGGGAGTGGAAACGCTGACGGAATCGGATGATGCGGAAGTGGTAAAGGTGATTCAGGAGCACGTTTTGGCGATGAAAAAGCGGCTTGAAGAGGGTCGCGGTCTGCGGTTTTGGGATGAACTTTTTGCTGAGATCTTTATCAAGGCCGACAAGATCAAAATGATTGTAGAGAAAACACCAAAGGGTGTTCGAGTGACGGAAACATCGGACGATTCAAGCGTTGTCTCATTGATTCAGTCGCATGCGGATGTCGTGTCGAAGTTTGCTGAACATGGTTTTGAGGAAGCCCATAAAAATCATCAGGTTCCCGCTGCGAAGGCCGCTGCAAAGAGCGTAAAACTCGAATATCCGATCATTGCCAGGTTTGGCGGTGTGTTGCCCCGGCCAAAGGCGGTGGATCAGCCGAAATCGGGATCTAAAGTGGTGTTTGACACAACCGCCGATTCCAAGCCCGGTGAAGTGAACAAAGGGCTGGACCGGGCCGCTCGACTTTTGAACCTTTACGGGGCCGCAGGGCTCAATGCGAAGGATGTCAGGATTACGGTGGTTTTGCATGGCGAGGCCACGAAGGCAGCTCTTGGACAAAAGGCCTATGCCGAGAGATTTCAGGTTGAAACCAATCCTAATCTCATTCTGATCCGAGAGTTGCAAAAAGTCGGTGTAGAAGTGGTTGTGTGTGGTCAAGCGCTGCAGTATAAAGGCTTTTCCGATAACGAAGTCGCTGAGAAACTTGCGATTGTGGCTTCTGCCCTGACAGCTGTGATCAATCGGCAGGCGGATGGATATTCATACGTTCCGGTTCCTTGAGCCAACAGGTGGAGTGAACATGCGAAGTTTTAGCCTGTTTTTATGTATGGGAGTTTTTGCGGTAGCTGCAGGATTTCCATCCATAGGGCAGGTCGGAAACGCTTCAAGCCAGGCCAAAATTCCCCCGATACCTGAAGGGGCGTTGGGAGAGTCCATTCGCCTGGGCCGCGATCTCGTTGAAAAAACCACCACCCATCCTCTCAGCAAGCCTTATTCCGGGAATGCCCTGAACTGCACATCCTGTCATCTCAAAAATGGCACGGATCTCCAAGCGGCCACTTTTATTGGAGTCGCTTCGGCTTATCCGGC
>CAMCFM010000397.1 GCA_945874095.1 Candidatus Kuenenia stuttgartensis | reverse complement strand
AACATCCAGACAAGCCCGTCCGGAGCCTCCCAAATCACTCCGTTACCCAGCGAACGGATTGGGTCGCGGGCGATTTCAACAGGCTTTGACCACTCGGTACTACCTTTCTTCAAACGACTTGCGAACACAGCAGTGTCATTTGCATATTCGCCCTGGCCGCCGTAATAGACCATGTAGAGGTCGCCGTTGGAGAGCTCTTCGAGACAGGCTGGATGCTTATAAGGGCCTGTGGGAATCTCTGGGCCGAAGACACGGCGAAATACGGGATCAGCTGCTTGAACAGAGGCTGTAGTGAAGCCCATTGAGAAGAGACAAGTTATTGTGAGTAATAGACTTCGAGTAATACTGGCGGACATTTCTTGCGTTCCTCTTTGATGGTTATGTACTGGATGGCGTTTGCTGGTGGCTTTTTAATGCCGTACCCGCTGATGTTCCCAAGATACTCGTATTGGTCAAAAAGTTCATCTCTACCTAGCACTCGTGAATCTTTGGATTCCTGTAACCTTCTATCTAAAGGCGTGTTAAGACCTTCTCGAAAACGTCCATATTCTGGAAACCTTGATCTACGGGCTCTGGAGGAGACGCCAATCAAACCAACCCATTTATTAGCTTGAGTGGGCATTACACTAAAAAATCCCCTCGCAGCGATGGTCGTTGCGAGGGGATTGAAAGTGAGTTAATTCATGCTGAAAAGAATCAACCGCAGCCCATTGAGTTACCACAATTGAAGCAGCGGTAGCAGGTTCCGCAGCGAACTGTCAGGCTGCCGCAGGTGTCGCAGGCCGGTGCATCGCTTTGGAAACGTGCGAACTGCTCTTGCTGGATTGTCGTGTTGATGACTTCCAGGCGGGCAGTTGAACCTTCTAAAGAACCACTGGAAGCCGGTGCCGAAATCAGGGATTGGGGCACGGCGACAGGAGCGACTCCAGGTACGGCGGTGGTTGGTTCTGTGGCAACTTCCATTTGTTCCCGTTGCGGAGCGTTGGCTTCGCGATAGCCGGGAACGAACTGGATTCCGATCCAGCGGAAGATGTAATCGGTGATGCTCTTGGCGATCGGGATATCCGGGTTGCGGGTGAATCCGGATGGCTCGTAACGGCCGTGGGCAAACTTCTTGATGAAGACTTCCAGAGGAACTCCGTACTGGAGACCCATGGAAACCAGTGTTCCGATCACGTCCATCAGGCCGCCAACGGTCGATCCTTCTTTTGCCATCGTGATGAAGAGTTCACCAGGCTGGCCATTTTCGAAGAAGCCGACCGTGATGTAGCCTTCATGACCCTGGATGTCGAATTTGTGCGTCATGCTCTGACGCGTATCCGGCAGACGGATCCGGCGAGGCTGAGGTGTCGTGTAGACAACCTGAGGGGATGTCACAGCCGCAGGCTGGGCCTGAGCTGCTTTTGCTGCAGCAGCGGCTTCGATTTTGGCTTCTTCCTTGGACGTTTCCGAGGAGGTGTTCACTGGCTGGCTGCCCTTGGAACCATCGCGATAGATGGCAAGAGCCTTCAGGCCCATTTTCCAACCTTCAAGGTAGGCGTTCCGAATATCATCAACGGTTGCCTCTTGAGGCATGTTCACCGTCTTTGAGATGGCGCCTGAGAGGAAAGGCTGAACTGCGGCCATCATCTTGATATGGCCACGATAGTGAATGGACCGGCCACCTCCGGCAGGCGAGAAGGCACAATCGAACACGGGCAGGTGCTCAGCCTTCAAGCCTGAAGGGCCTTCAATCGTGTCATTCTTATCGATGTAGTCAAGGATCTTCTGGATCGTTGGTTCATCGTAACCCAAGTGACGCAAGGCCATTGGAACGGTACGATTGACGATCTTGAGCATCCCGCCACCCGCAAGGCTCTTGTACTTGACCAGAGCAATGTCAGGCTCAACACCGGTGGTGTCGCAATCCATCATGAAAGCGATGGTACCTGTCGGTGCAAGAACCGAAACCTGGCTGTTGCGGAAGCCGTTGCGACGACCCAGCTCAAGAACTTCGTTCCAGAGTTTGCGGGCATCGGTCAGGAGATCAGCCGGGCAGCTTGCCCCGATATTTTCAACGGCATCGCGGTGCATTTGCATGACACGACCCATGGGCTCGCGATTGAGCGAGTAGCCATCGAATGGTCCCACAAATCCGGCGATCTCCGCCGACGTGCGATAGGCTTCACCGTGCATCAGAGAGGTGATGGCGGCAGCAAGGTCGCGTCCTTCATCAGAATCGTAAGGACGTCCTGATGCCATGATCAGGCTACCAAGGTTCGCAAAACCGAGGCCAAGTGGTCGGAACCGGTGGCTGTTCAGGGCGATGCGATCAGTTGGATAGCTGGCACGATCAACAAGGATTTCCTGAGCGGTGATGAAGACTCGGCAGGCGGCGCGGAAGCGTTCGCTTTCGAACGATCCGTCTTCGCGGCGGAACTTCATCAGGTTCAGGCTTGCCAGGTTGCAGGCCGTATCGTCCAGGAACATGAATTCGGAGCATGGATTCGAAGAGTTGATCGGAGCGGTGTTGGAACAGGTGTGCCAGCGCTGGATCGTGTCTTCATATTGCATGCCGGGGTCGCCGCACTGCCAGGTGCCTTGTGCTATGGCTTCCATAACATCATTGGCTGGCATGGTTTCCAGAGGCTTGCCAGTGGTCACGGCACGGGTGGTCCAGTTGTCGTTGCTTTCAACGGCTCTGAGGAATCCATCGGTGGCGCGAACGGTCAGGTTGGCGTTCTGGAATTGGACGGAGCTGTAGGCTTCCCCATTGAAGTTGGCGTCATAACCCTGGCGGATCAGGGCGTGGGCCTTGTTCTCTTCCTTGGTTTTGCACTGGATGAAGTCCATGATGTCCGGGTGCCAGACTTTGAGAGTCTGCATCTTGGCTGCGCGACGGGTTTTACCGCCCGATTTCACAACCGATGCGATGGCATCATAAACCTTCATGAAGCTGACAGGACCGGAAGGGCGGCCACCACCGGAGAGCTTTTCACGGCTCGATCGCAGAGTGGAAAGGTCGGTACCCGTGCCTGAGCCATATTTGAACAGCATGGCCTCGCTGGTGGCGAGTCGCATGATGTCGCCCATGTCATCCGAGACACTCTGGATGAAACAGGCAGAGCCTTGTGGGTACTTATAGGCACTGTCGGCGGTCACAACGGTACGGGATTCTTCATCCCATCGCCAGTTATTGGCTGGGCCTTCGATACCGTATTGGTCATAAAGACCGACGTTGAACCAGACAGGAGAGTTAAATGAGCCATACTGTTGGACGAGCAGTGATGTCAATTCGTCATAAAATGTTTCAGCGTCAGCATCTGTCGCAAAGTATCCGTCTTCGATTCCCCAGTCAGTCATGGTTCGGGAAACGCGGTGAACGAGTTTGCGAACGCTGTTTTCACGTTCGGCTGTGCCGTTTTCACCGTAGAAGTATTTGCTTGCGACAACATTGGTGGCCAACTGGCTCCAGTTCTTTGGGAACTCGCAGTTGGTCTGTTCGAAGATGACTTTGCCTTTTTCGTCTTTGATTGCGGCAGTACGCAGATCCCATTCTACCTGGGAGAAGGGGTCTATACCTTTGGTACTGAATACGCGCTCGAAGAGAAGGCCGGGCCGCCCTGAACGGGCATTAGATCTGGATTTTTTGTTGCCAACGCTTGCCATCAGTGGTTCTCCGAACAGTCCTGGTTTCGGTTGAATCCATCAAGAACGCAGGGGGAGTTGACCAATCATACTCGCATGCGACACCCGGCCGACGTTTGGGACATCCTCACAAATCCATGAGTTCCCAAAATGAATCGACCACTGAAGCTCACCAAACCCTGAATTCCATCGTCCATCAGTTCCGCGTCTGAATCATAGCCAAACCACTCTCCAAAGACATGCCTGGAAGTGGGAAATCCATTCATCTGACTGAGAAGACCTGCCTGAAGTACCGATATCGCAGTTTGCGGGGTCTTCACAGAATCTGCACACTCCATGTCGCACTGATTCATATCCGACTATCTTAGATGGTACAGCCGTCCTTTCAAGACTCTTCTGAATAATCGTTTCAACCCGAACCTGTCGCGTGGTTTACAAGAACAGATTCTTGCTGTTCACACCAACCAGATTTCCATCGTTCAACATTTCCTGATTTCCACCAGGCGTCCAATGACCGTTCTGACTACGGTACAGGTTTACACTTCATACTTTCCCAGATCATCATCGGCTTGTCAAGTATTTCTTCTGTATAAATATCCACCAATACATCTGAACACCTATACGTCTGTGAATCAAACGAAAAAAAGCCGCCTGTGAATGATCACAAGGCGGCTTTTGATATTTTGGAGGAGCTTGGCTCGATCGAAATCAGGCTTGGATGCCGACGATTTCGATGGCGGTCAGAAGCTGGCGGTGGCCAGTTGCTTTGCGGTGGTTTTTACGACGACGGAACTTCTGGATGACAATTTTCTTGTCTTTGAACTGGCGCACAATTTTGGCTTCGACCTTGGCCCCAACGACAGTTGGCTTGCCAATGGTCGCTTCGCCTTCGCCAGGAGCTACAAGCAAAACTTTTTCGAAAACTACGGCCGAATCCGGCTCGCCATCACGAAAATCGACAACAAGTTTGTCACCAACGGCCACTCGGTACTGGTGGCTGCCATCTTCAAAAATCGCGTACATCTC
>CAMCFM010000396.1 GCA_945874095.1 Candidatus Kuenenia stuttgartensis | reverse complement strand
ATTTGCCGTCGAGATTCGATCAGAAAACGACTATGGCCGTATGGCCGAATTAAAAATGGCGGAAAAACGTCAGGACTATTTCGCTGCCGGTACAAAAGCGGTCTGGGATGTTGATCCGGATGGCCCTGTAGTGATTCGTCTCTATTTAGAAGGATCTCCTGAATCGCCTCTCGAATTTCGTCGTGGTGAAATCACTCATGCCGAGCCCGTACTATCGGGCTGGAAGTTGCCAGTCGACTCTCTCTTTGACTGACTCCCCTTAAAAAAATGATCCAATTCCATTACCCAAACACATCTGAAACAAATGCATCTGCCAGTTTAAATCGGCGTTCGCTGCTCCATATTGGCTCATTATCTTACTTTGGCCTCGGTATCGATCAATTATTAGCGCAATCTACTGAGCAAAAGCCGGAGAAGAATTTCCCGTTTGGAAAAGCCAAGAGTTGCATTTTAATTTTCCTGTTTGGTGGGCCCAGTCAAATCGACCTATTTGATATGAAGCCTGACGCCCCCCTTGAATTTCGAGGCGATTTCAAGCCGATTGACACCAACGTTCCAGGCATACAAATCTGCGAGCACCTGCCATTATTAGCGCAAAGTATGGACAAGTTTCAAATCCTCAGAAGCATGCATCACGAGCATCCAAGGCATGGCTGGGGCCTTTATTACATGCTCACAGGCCAGAAGCACAGCAGGCCCGACCTTGATGCTCCACCAACTCCCGACGATTTCCCCGGTATCGGGGCCTTGGTGTCGCATTTTTCGAGTCAATCCACCCATGAAATTCCTCCTGCGATTACCCTCCCAAGGTGGAACCGATTCCTCGACCTGCCCAGCGATTATGCAGGCGAGCGTGGAGGCCGGTTGGGTCAGGCCGCTACCCCCTGGCTGGTCAAACCCGACCTTTCCGGAAATCTGATTCCAGAAGCATTAAGGATCGAAACCCCCATCGCCCCTGGCAGAATTGCGGATCGGGCCCGTTTGCTGGAGTCGATTGACAGGCAGATTGCGAAATCGGCGGAATCCGAAGTCTTTGGATCGCTCCATTCGCTGGCCCGGGGGCTTGTCACATCACCCAAAGCAAGAAAAGCGTTCGCACTTCATGAAGAGCCGGCTCATGTGCGTCAAAGCTATGGGAATCATGCACTTGGACAAGGCTTGCTGCTCTCTCGCCGATTGGTGGAAGCCGGCACAAAGCTGGTTCAAGTGAACTGGCACAACGATGGAAGCGATGTCAAAAGCCCGTTCTGGGACACGCACAAAGACAATTTCAACTCCCTTAAAAACAAGCTTCTGCCACCATTTGACCAATCCTTTAGCGCACTTTTGGACGACCTTGATTCACGCGGAATACTCGACGAAACACTTGTGGTCGTCATGGGCGAATTCGGCAGAACTCCGCGAATCGGACGTGTGGTGATGAATGCTGCGACCGATGCCTCCGGACGCGATCACTGGCCGAACGCTTATTCTGTACTCCTTGCAGGAGCAGGAATTAAAGGCGGCCACGTTTATGGCTCCACTGACAATCGGGCCGCTTATGTGACGGATAAGCCGGTCAGCCCGCCCGACCTCCATTCCACTATTCTCGCCCTGCTTGGGATCAATCCTGGTTCGGAGTTTAAAGACCTGAAGGGCCAGATCCTGAAGTCTTCACTGGGTGAGCCCGTCAAAGGACTGTTCTGAAACTGTTGAAGCGAATCGATGAATCTGCTCAGTCCGATCGTTCACAAATGAAATTTAGGCTGTTATGATGATCTCAAGTCGAAACATGTATCAAGTAAAAAAGGCGATGGAATCATGCCACTGATTGATCTTCGGAGCGATACAGTCACACGTCCCTCAGCCGGAATGCTGGCCGCCATGGCGCGAGCCGAAACTGGCGACGACGTTTTTGGTGAAGATCCCACGGTCAAGCGTCTGGAATCCATGATTGCCGAACGACTTGGGAAAGAGTCCGCCCTGTTTGTACCGACCGGGACCATGGCCAATCAGATCAGCGTGGGATGCCAGACCAAGCCTGGAGATGAGCTGATCTGCGACCCTCAAGCCCACGTTTACATGTGGGAGGGTGGCGGATTGGCCCGGTTCTGGGGCGTTTCCACACGCACCCTGAGTGGCCCTGACGGACTTCTGGATCTCCAGACACTGACCTCGGCCGGAATTCGCCCCGGCGACCATCATTACGCACGCTCACGCCTGCTTTCTCTCGAAAACACGCACAACCGATCTGGCGGCAGGGTGGTTCCTCAGGATCGAGTTCAGGCCATGTGCGACTGGGCTAAAACCAACGGGCTGGCCCGCCACCTTGACGGGGCCAGGCTCTGGAACGCTTCGGTGGCCAGCGGCCTTTCCCTCAACCAGCTTGCAGCTCCGTTTGACACCATCGCCATCTGTTTCTCAAAAGGACTCGGATGCCCCATGGGTTCGGCCATTGTCGGCCCTAAAGAGTTGATCGAAGGCGATGCCCACCGGCTCCGCAAGGCGATGGGCGGTGGTATGCGACAAGTGGGCGTGGTGGCGGCATCAGCCATTTTCGCGCTGGAGCATGGCTATGTGGAAGCCTTGGGCAGCGATCATCAACATGCAAAGCTGTTGGCTAAATCGGTGGAAAGCTCTCCTGGAATCGCTCTTGAATTTGGAGAGCCTGAAACGAATCTGGTCTGGATCAAGATCGATCCTCAGCTTGGATCTGCCCGCTATTTTGCCACCCGGCTCAAAGAAAAAGGCGTCCTTGTGGCGGCTCTGGGCGAGCAGGTTGTCAGGGCCTGTACGCACCGCGATGTGAATGAATCGCAGATCAAACAAGCCGCAACGGCCATTGAACAGACAGCGGAATCGATCTGGCGGATGGCCCCATGATTGGCCTGCATCGGTGGGATTTGACACCCGCCGAGGCTCGGGAATTGCAGACGGAACTGGCTGCAAAAATCGACTCCACCACTCCTCTGGACACTCAAAGCGTTCATCGCGTGCTTGCCGTCGATGTCAGTATGAACCGGTTCGCCACCTGGCTGGCGGCCGCTGCCGTGGTGTGCGACGTGCACGAAAAGATGCTTGTGGAATCGTCCACCCTGATCCAGCCGATCCGGTTCCCCTATGTCACAGGCCTTCTGGCATTTCGCGAAGTGCCGGCTTTATTAAAGGCAATCGAGAGGCTCGGCCACGATTTTGACGCCGTGGTGGTCGATGGCCAAGGCCTGGCCCACCCGCGAAGTTTGGGCATTGCGTGCCATTTGGGCCTTTGGCTTGATAAACCGACGATCGGACTTGCCAAGACCAAGCTCAGCGGAACGCACGAACCAGTGCCCAATAAAACAGGTGCTAGCGTACCTCTGATGCTTGACGATCGTCAAATTGGAGTGGCATACAGAACCAAGGCCAAAACGGCTCCGATTTTTATTTCAGTGGGCCATAAGTGCAGGCTTGAAGATGCTTTGAGTCTGGTAAAACGAATCACCGACAACCGCCGGATTCCATGGCCGATCCGTGCTGCCCATGATGAAGCCAATGCCGCTCGATGTGGCAAGCGAATCACTTGAAAATGGCTGGATCAGACCCGATTTTTCCGGATCAGGGCCAGATTTCGCCCATAAATCCAAAGTCCTGTACACTGACCGATCACGAGCACGGGTTCGCGTCTTTGAAGGCCATAAATAAAGAGCATGACGGAGCCCACAAGGCTCATCCACCAGAATGAGGTTGGGATGATGCTTTTTCCAGCCCGTTCACTGGCCAGCCACTGGGTCAGGAATCGGGCCGAGAATACCCCCTGCCCCATCAACCCCAGAATCAGCCAATTGTCGAACGACTGTGACCAGGCATTCATGATTCAAACCTTTGGGCTGATGGATGTTCTGAAAATTGTCCCTGAAATTCCGATTGTCTGAAATGTGCCGGTGGAGGGGCGAATTTATGGCCTGAATCGGCTCTGATATCTGTCGAGGTCAAACCGTGGTCGAATCGCAATTGGCGGCGGTTAAGCCATGCCACACCAAGCAGGTCAATCACAACCTTCAACCCGCGATTTCGCCAATGATAGTGCGAAGTTCCGTTGGATCGCGGGTGATGCTTCACCGCAATTTGCGTGATTTTTGCACCACGTGCCGCCAGCATTGGGCCAAGGAACCGGTGCCAGCCTTCAAATCGCGGCAACTCGTTCACCAAAGAGGCTTTCAAGAGTCGGGTGGAGCAACCGGTATCGCGAATCTCTTGCCCGAGGGCCCAATTTCTGACCCTGTTGGCAACCTTGCTGACCCAGCGAGTGCGGTGATTATCCTGACGCTTTTCGCGCCAGCCCAGAACGGCATCCGAGCCAGATTCGCACGCTTCAGCCCAGAGTCGGGGGATGTCGGCAGGGTCATTCTGTCCATCGGCATCGAGCGTGGCCAGCCATTGCCCACTGGCATGTTTTGTAGCGATTGCAAGTGCTTTGGACTGACCACTTTGCCGATGATTTTCAACCAGTTTCAGACGTGGTTCAGAAGCGGAAAAATGGGCAACAATCTGGCTGGTGGAATCTGAGGAGCCGTCGTCAACCACGATCACTTCCCAGACGGGTGGATTGGGCCAAGCCTTGAAAACGTGAAAAATGGCAGGTAGTAAAGTCGTAAGTCCAGCCGCTTCGTTGTGTGCGGGTATCAAAATCGACAGGGTCGGAAGGT
>CAMCFM010000395.1 GCA_945874095.1 Candidatus Kuenenia stuttgartensis | reverse complement strand
GAAGGTGTTCCGAACTACTTCGACGACCAGCGGTTCGGTTCCGTGGGAGTCTCCGGCGAATTCATCATTCACGCCTGGATGGCTGAAAAATTCGAAAGAGCACTCTGGCTGGCCATGGCCGAACCTTACGCCTTTGACCGCCCCGACATGCGTCGCGAAAAAGACCTGCTCACCTCACACTGGGGCGATTGGCCCACCCTCAAGGCTGAACTCGATAAGGGCAACGCCCGCAGCATTATCACCTACCTTTGCGACCATCCCGTAGATTACAAGGGCGCACTCGTTCGACTTCGGCGAGATATGCGCAGGCTTTATGTATCTGCTTTTCAAAGCCAGCTTTACAACGAGCTTTTAGATTCGTGGATTCGTCGTCTGACCAAGCCCGAACAACTTCTGAACGTCAGGTTCAAAACCGGTGCCAGGCCACTCTGGCAAAATCTGACCGATGAACAGGCGACGCTTTTTGGTGACTACAATTTGCCGCTTCCATGCAGTCGAAATGCTTTCCCGACGGATCCCGACGCGGCAGCTGCGGCGGAATTGGTGATGGAAAAATGGGGGCTGACATGGCAGACCCTGAGAGTCAAAAAAATGGAAGATGTCTTCCTATCCAAGGGCGATCGAGCCGTCTCCATCAGGCCAACCGTTGGGAATTGTACAGTTCAGCCGGACGATATCAACGAAGGCCGAAGGATGGCCAGGATGGTCTTTGAATTACCTCGCGGATCATATGCAACACTGATCATTAAACGGCTTCAAGCCGCTTTAGGTGAACGACTTGCAGAAGACTTGCCGATGGAAGAACCTGAACAGGAAGAAGTGGAATGATGCGTACTTATCGAGATTGGCAGACAAAATAAAACATGCAGATTCTGTACGAAGACAACCACCTGATCTTCATCAACAAGCAAGCTGGAATGCTGGCCCAAGGTGATATCTCTGGTGACGAGAATTTGCTCGACCTGATGAAAGCCCATCGGAAAGAGACCGAAAATAAGCCTGGAGAGGCCTACGTCGGTCTGGTTCACCGCCTTGACAGGCCTGTTTCAGGCGTGATGGTGCTGGCTAAAACATCGAAAGCGGCCCAGAGGCTCAATGCAGCCTGGCATACTCCAGAACTCGTCAAAACCTATCGAGCCGTGGTTCGACCCTCAGCCTTGATTCCTGATGAGAATTGGGCCGTATGGGTTGACGATCTTGTCAAAGACCCTCGAACGAATTACGTAAAGGTGGTCAGTCCAGAGAGTCAGATCCCTGGTAAACAGAGTGCTGAGCTTCGGATACGAACGGTCACAAGGCATCCGAAATTTGTCGAGTTGGAGATCGAACTTGGGACCGGCAGGGGCCACCAGATTCGTGTTCAGCTTCAGCATCGGCACATTCCGATTGTAGGCGACCAGAAGTACGGATCATCCGACCCTTACCTGGACTATTCCGGCCACCCTCGAGTCGCTCTTCATGCTTATCAGTTGACTGTTCCGCATCCAACCTTAAAAAAGCGGCTTTGCGTGACCGCTCCGTGGCCTCGGAACTGGCCGATCGACCATCCGGAAAATGCCGTCAAACTTGAGTCGCATGTGGTTTGGCTGGACTGAGTTCGCGAGTACCAAAAAAAATTCCGACTGGCTTTTGTGATACTCTCACAGAGGCCAGTCGGAAATTTGGTTGCCGGATTCACAGATTCATGCACGATCAGCAGGGAACTGCTGAAAAAACTTGATCAACGATAGTTCGTTGAATTGCCAGTTTTGGCTTGAAGCGTGGAAGGCGAAGAGGTGATCGGGCGATTGAAGTTCGCGCCCTTGCCGTCCAGATTGCTCGTCGGCTTATTGTCGAGAGGTGAAAGATCAGGCACAGCGGTCGAAGTTCCAGAAGGAACTGTGATCGTGCTGGGCGAGGTTTGGATGATCGAACCTTGTTGCTGAATGATCGTGGAACCAGTGGTCGCACATGGATCCACGGATGCCAAAACTGGAGTGCCACAAGGGTCACTCGTCGCCACCACACCACCCGTGCAGCAAGGGTCGGCTGAAACCACAGATGTTTGTGGAGTACGCCGGAAAACGTTGAACAGTCGGCAATCGCGAATTCGTGAAGTTAATCCGCCGCTGCCACTGCCAGATCTGCAACCCGTGTTGCTGGCAAGCATTAGACCCATTAAACCCAGCGTCGCCAGCTTCCGAAAAGCCGTCCGACGAGAATTTTTATCCAGTTGTGATTGACCTAGGTGACTCATTTTGACCAAACTCCCCAGTGGAAAATCGCAAGGTGTTCAAATGCGGTATCCTTGCCTTGCGTGATTGCATACCAACATGCAAGGATGAATCGAGCCGCTTCCATGTAACCCGGTGGCGACTCATCCGTCATACCGCTCAACATAAATATGGAAGACACTTCACTAAATTCCAAATCCCAGACCAGAGGCTTTTGCGGTACATGATCGATACGTCCGCTACATCCGTCAATCTTTATGATCGTGCCCCATCAAAAGCTGGCCGATGGGCCGTTCCATGTATCTCTATCCTCTGTGGAATCAGTTTCTTCATTGGACTCGACCGGGAACCACACTTTGTCGACGAATCCGCATACGTCAGCCAGGCCTATTTCGGCGACCTCTTCATAACCGGCAGTATTCATTCACCGCTCTGGTTCGAATATCCCGCCTACGACCTCCCTCCGCTCACCAAATATCTCGTCTGGTCAGGACTCGTCGCAGGTGGAGATCCTCGCCCCGGCCCTTCTGCCATGAGGGCGTGGTACAGCGATACCTCAAAACGCTTCGAAACCGTCAGCTCCCTTAGGCATGCCCGGCAGCCAATTGCCCTGTGTGGCCTGATCACCGTTCTGGCCACAGGCCTGATCGCCCAACGCTGGAGAGGGAATCTGGTCGCAATCTGCTCCATGATTCTGGTCACCATTCATCCCCTCTTTCGTACCCATGCACGACGCTCCATGGCCGATATTCCCACAGAAATGGGCGTGGCACTTGCCCTTCTTGCCTTCATTCCCATCGTCGGCAAGCAAAAGCCCGCCTGGCGCATGGTGATCTTCGGAGGCATTGCAACCGGCCTGGCAGCAAGCTCAAAATTAAATGGACTTCTGGCGGGTATCGTTCTCATCGCCTGGGCTCTGGCCGGTATCGACCGTGGCCAGAAACGGATTCGAGGGATCGTCTGTATGCTTCTGGCAGGCATCATTGGGGCAAGCCTTTTTAGTCTCTTGAATCCGTTTTTCTATTCGTACCCTCAGGGGATCAAGGATCCAAGCCTGAATACCATCAGCGAAATGAGCCTTTGGGGACGTGTCAAATTCGTCATAGACCACCGCGTTGGCGTCTCCAGTCAAGGTCAAAAATCGTTTCCCAACGATGCCCTGACCACGATTCCAGATAAGGCCAAAGCCATGGTGGTTCAGGGGTTTGGTCGATTCAGTCCGTTCGGTCCAAGGCCCGACGATTCACGCATCCGCTACGAATTCAGGCAGGATGGATCAACCTTGATCTGGCTCCCACTGGTCATCTTCGGAGCCGTGGTTGCATTTCAAGATACCGGTAAATATCAGAACGGGCGATTGATTCTGATTTATTGGATATGCTCAATAATCGTGGTCGGATCCTTCCTGCCGCTGGCATGGAACAGGTACTATTTACCAATCGTGATCCCATCGATCATACTCGCATCTGGTGGAATTGGCTGGGCGATGGAATACTTGAAAACAAAACTGGGTCCCTTATGAACATCATTCCCACCCCCTCTCCATCCATTCGCGGAAATAAATTCATCGCCCTGTTCGTCTTCATCTCCGCATGGCTATCTGCTGGCTGGTTCCATCAATCTCGCGACTGGAATACGGCCAGTCGTCTGATGCTGGTCTATGCTATCGGCGATCGTGGTTCCGTCTCCCTCGACGGCCTCCAGCGCCAAACGGGTGACCTTGCATTTAAAGATGGTCATTATTATTGCGATAAAGCCCCTGGATTTTCTCTGATTGCAACTCTACCATATATTCTCAGTAAATTCATCATCGGCTGGCCTGATCACCCCCTCGGTCAGGATGGTTTTGCAATCTGGCCTGCCGATGCTTTCGTGACATGGCTTTCAAGTGGGCTTGCCTCAGCACTCATATCAGTGTTGATTTACTCCATCCTCAATCAATACGGAATCAATCCCAATCATGCTGCCGCATTTGGATTAATGACAATCTGGGCCTCGCCCATGGCAGTTTACTCCACTCTGGCATATGGCCATCAAGTCGCTTCCGCATTGTTAATTGCATCTGCCTGCATCACACTTTTTAGAAATCATGCAATCAGCAAATGGCCTTTTACGATTGGACTGCTTTGTGGATTTGCAGTCTTGACCGAACTGGCACAGGCCCCGGTTGCAATCGCCATTGGTCTGGCTGTACTGGCGTCCGATCGTTCGGTAAAATCAATCTCCAAAAATGCAACGTTAATGATTCTCGGAGCACTTCCATCAGCCCTGATTTTAATGCTCTATAACTTTATTGCATTTGGTTCGGCACTCGATATGGGCTATTTTCACCATGCCACTCAGCAGTTCGCAAAAGTCCACTCTGCAGATAATCCGCTCGGATTGAATTTTCCCGAGTTTTCAAGATTAAAGCCACTTCTATCAGGCGAATATCGCGGCCTTCTGTTCTACGCACCCTGGGCTG
>CAMCFM010000394.1 GCA_945874095.1 Candidatus Kuenenia stuttgartensis | reverse complement strand
TTCAGCCTGCGTGGTTCGCTGGCTGGTTTTAGCACAGCGGTGGAGGCTGGTTTCGTCGGTGATGCGGATTCTTGATGATCTGATCCCATGGAACACTCATTCCCAAACTTAAGTTCTAATCCGAAAGCCTTACTGAGATACTGAAAAAGACACAGAGCGTCTTTTAAAAACCTCAACTGACCTTCCGGAAACCACAGCTTATCGATTCACAACGAACCGAACATTCAATCAATCGAACTCAAACGAGCCTCAGGCACCTGCCGATTGGCTGCACTTAACTAATTATACGACACCGCCTGCCCGTTTGGCTAGTGCCCGCAAAGATGTGTTTCGATTTGCCATCGTAGACAAGGCCGTAAAAATTCAACACCCGTTCCCGGATACCACTGACAATCCTGCTCTGACTCGTTTATGATAACTCTCTCATCATCCATATCATAACCAGCGGGCCTGAATCATGCATTTCCTCCGTTTCATATTTGCTGTGACTGTTCTGGCTGGCGCCCAATCCGTGATGGCACAGGCCAGCGATCTAAAAAATCCGGCTCGGCCCAACATCGTTTTAATTTATGCCGACGACCTCGGATATGGTGATCTCGGCTGCTATGGAGGCACGACACCGACCCCCAACCTCGACTCGATTGCCGCTCAGGGCGTGCGGTTAACGGATTTTTATGTGGCTCAGGCCGTTTGCTCCGCGAGCCGGACCGCACTTTTGACGGGCTGTTTGCCAAACCGGTTGGGAATTCTGGGCGCACTTGGGCCGAATTCCAAGACGGGGATCAGCGATAAAGAGACCACGATTGCGGAAGGCCTGAAAGAGTTTGGCTATAAATCGGCTGTTTTTGGTAAGTGGCATTTAGGGCATCTTCCGAAGTTTCTGCCGACAAAACACGGGTTCGACGAATATTATGGTCTGCCTTATTCGAATGATATGTGGCCACGTCATCCAGAGGCCAAGCCAGGCGCATACCCTGCCCTGCCCTTGATTGAAGGTGAGTCGATCATCGCCCGGAACC
Source organism: Candidatus Kuenenia stuttgartensis (assembly GCA_945874095.1). Lineage (GTDB taxonomy): Bacteria > Planctomycetota > Planctomycetia > Isosphaerales > Isosphaeraceae > QWQI01. The sequence continues at coordinate 3,665 of CAMCFM010000394.1, read as the reverse complement.
CTGATCAGAAGCTTTTGACCACCTCATATACAAACCACGCCATCAGCTTTATCCAGCGTCACAAATCCGAGCCTTTCTTTCTCTATCTGCCTCACTCCATGCCTCACGTGCCGCTTTATGTTTCAGATGAAGGCAAGAATCAGACTGGCAAAGGGCTGTTTGCAGACGTGATCGCGGAGATTGATCGCGGGATTGGGCGGATTCTTGCCACCTTAAAAGAGTTGAAACTTGAGGAAAATACGCTCGTCATCTTTACCAGCGATAACGGGCCATGGCTGACCTATGGAGACCACGCTGGTTCCGCAAAGCCTTTGCGAGAAGGTAAGGGAACGAGTTTCGAAGGTGGTGTGCGAGTTCCGTTTGTGGCAAAATGGCCGGGCAGGATCAAGCCAGGCTCGGTGATTACGGAACCTGCCATGACGATTGATATTCTTCCGACCTTGATGAGGCTTCAGAGTCCGGATTGGAAGCCAGACCCTGAGAGGCCGATTGACGGACTTGATATTCGGCCTTTGCTGATGGGCGATACCACGATGAAAACGCCTCATGAAGCCCTGTATTTTTACTGGGGCAATCAGCTTCAGGCCGTTCGGGTGGGAGACTGGAAATTGCATTTCCCCCACGATTACGGCTCGATCGAGGGCAAAGCCGGGGCGACCGGAGGCAAGCCGAATGGATACACGAAGAAGCAGATAGGGGTCTCGTTATACAACTTGCGTCAGGATATCGGTGAGACCAAGAATCTGGAGGGCTCTGAAGTGTCGGTTGTCGAGTTATTGAAACAAAAGGCAGATGCCATCAGAGCCGAGATCGGCGATACAAACACGCGGCAGAAAGGCTCGGCTGTCAGAGAACCAGGGAAGGCGGAATGATGGGATCTGGAAGAGACGCGTATTAATAGGGATGTCCGAAGAACATCAGAAGAAAATTCATCGATGGTTTTGGGCTCCGGAGGAGACAGCTATTAATAGGCATGTCCGATGGACATCAGAAGAACGTCAATATTTCTTGTGGGATCCGGAGGAGACAGCTATTAATAGGCATGTCCGAAGGACATCACGAGATAAAAACCGATGGTTTTGGGCTCCGGAGGAGACAGCTATTAATAGGCATGTCCGATGGACATCAGAAGACAGACAACGATGGTTTTGTGCTCCACAAAACGCTTAATTTCATATTTCCATTAAGAGGTTCCATATGCATATGCGCAAGATTGTCTTTCTGTGTCCGACTGGTCAGCTTGGTGGTGCGGAGCGTTGTCTGATCGATACTCTATGGAGCTTTCAGGCCAATCAACCAGATTTAAAACTTGTCTTGTTCTCAGGTTCTGATGGGCCTGTCCTCACATCGGCCAAAGCTTGTGGAGCGGATGTATCTCTGATCCAGTTCCCGAAACGGCTCGAACGAATCGGGGATTCTTCATTTCGTAGATCGATTATCGGGAAACTCAAGACTTTCGTTTTATTCATCTTGATGATTCCATCGCTCGTTGCCTATTTCATCTCCACAAGCAGAAAGATTCGCCACCAAAAGCCTGATCTTGTGCATGCCATCGGTCTTAAAATGCAATTGATGAGCCTGATGGTCGTCCCAGGAAATGTCCCGATTGTCTGGAATATTCAGGATTATCTCAGCAAGAGACCCCTCAGCCGTATCCTTTTCCGAGTGGCAATGGTCTTGTTTGGACGATCCCGAACCCTATCCGCTGGATTCTGTTCGGACGATGTCAGCAAAGATTTTCTAAGCGTATTTCCAAATCATCAATTTAAATCGGTATCGACTGTCTATAACACCGTCGATCTGGATCTGTTTCAGCCAGTCGGGAGCCTGTCGGAATGGATTGACGTTGATCCGGAAGTCACTCAGATCGGCTTGATAGCAACCTATGCGAGGTGGAAAGGGCACGATGTTTTTCTGAAAGCGCTTTCCATTGTTTCATCACAAAACGTTCGGTTTCAAGCCTATATCGTGGGCGGGCCGATTTATGACACGCAGGGTTCTCAATGGTCTGTGGGAGAATTAAATCAGATCGCTAAGAGTTATGAGCTTGGAAATAAAGTCGAGTTTATCCCATTTCAGCCAGATTCGGCCGAGGTGATGCGTTCGCTCGATATTGTGGTTCATGCCAGTACGAATCCTGAGCCATTTGGAAGGGTGATTGCCGAAGCGCAGGCTTGTGGACGATCCGTAGTAGCCGTGAATTCAGGCGGATCGGCGGAAGCGTTCGAGGATGGGGTGACCGGTTTGGGAGTCCAGAGGGATGATGCTGAGGACCTTGCCGATAAGCTGATTTTACTGATCCAGAATCAGATATTACGGCAGAGCCTGGGAGAAAATGGGACTGAGTATGTGAAGCGGATGTTTGATCGGCGGAATCTGGCGGATCAGTGGATAAAGATTTATGAACAAAGCGGATGGATCAAAAAGTTGACCCCGTCGCGATCAGGCAAGCCTGATCATGACGGGGTCGGAACAGAGAAGAGGCCGGAGGTATTATGATCAATCGTTTGGATGAACGCAAGAAATTCAGACGGAAGACGACGGGTTAAGGGGTTGATGGATATCCAGAGGTCGCACTGGCCAGGATTGCGCCAACCAAAACCAACCGGGGCTAGCGCAATACCGGCTAGATGAGAGGCCATAGACGCAGGTTTCTTGGTTGGAATCTAGCCGCCGGGCGCTAGCCCCCGGTTCGCGGAAAATAAATAACCGGGGATAGAGCAAAGACCGGTTAGATAAAGCCAAAACCAACCGGGGCTAGCGCAATACCGGCTAGATAAGAGGCCATAGACGCAGGTTTCTTGGTTGGAATCTAGCCGCCGGGCGCTAGCCCCCGGTTCGCACAAAAGAAATAATCGGAGATAACGCCAAGACCGGTTAGATAAAGCCAAAACCAACCGGGGCTAGCGCCAAGACCGGCTAGAACGATCCAGAGTGTAAAACTTTGGTTATCCGAGTGGAGTGGACTGTATCTATCGTTCAGTTCTGGGTAAATTGGTAGGTAACCGATCCAACCTGTTCAATGTTAGAAATCGGTACTCTGGAAAGTAGAAAGTAGTGTCTTGTATGGCCAGGATTAAGATTAATAGCCCTAAAAACCCATCTGCCGATAACGATTCTGGCAACACACTTACGGTCGTAAAGCTCCCAAACTCGCCCTGCTGCAAACAGTGCAAACTCTTGCCTGACAACACATGTGGCGGATGCTTCCGGACGTTGCAAGAAATTGCCACCTGGGGCATGATGACTTTGCAGCAGAAAGACGCTGTCAAACGCAGGATCGAAGCGATGAAATCCTCTGACCTCGTCTAAACTACGCCCATCATCGCCATTTCCGTGACAACCATTATTTTCTGTAAGTCTTGATACAGTCATAAGAAAAGCCAAGATTACGAAACGGAATCTGACATCCTTCAGGACCGCTCTCGGACCGTCTGGAAGTCTCCATGACGTTTTTGTTGGTGTTTGGTAAGATGGTTGATGACTCTAAATTGTCAGGACAACCCTCTCCTGGGAGGGAATCCTTCAAGACGTACCGAACTATTGCACGAGACATTTCGCCCTATGCAACCCTGGCTCAATCAATACGTTGAAGCTCAACATAAAGCAATTCAATCGATCCCCCTGCCTGAAGTTCAGAAGCTGATTGAAACGGTCAAAGCCAC
>CAMCFM010000393.1 GCA_945874095.1 Candidatus Kuenenia stuttgartensis | reverse complement strand
TCTCGCCCTTGGGATCAATTTTTGCGGCATGGGCCGTGGTTTGAAGGAACATGGGCAGCGAACCGGCCCCGACTGAAATTAACGGAGCACCCGCCAGACCGGTTTTGATGAGCGAACGTCGGCTGAAAGAATTCATGGTCGGCACTTTCGTAAATCGGGGCCAGGATCAGCTGAAATCTTTTTGAGATACGAGAAAATTCGTCAGGCGAGCTGGAAACTCGGGTCGGTCAGGATTCGCGCCACCACGGGTCTCAGATCGGCTGGAGAGGATTTGGCAAGCATGCGTAACTCCTGCCTGAACTGTGGCTTGGCAGAGTCTCCAAGCAACGTGTCGGCCAGCGCATCGGCAGTGGCTTCAGGGCTGGTGGTGCCCGCCTTTTTGGCCCAGTTTTCGAGCTTGATTTTGCCTGACATTGGACCGGTGGTGGAACAGATGGCCAGGGAAAGATTGGTCCGGGCTACCAGTCGGGTGGTGTCGATCCAGGCGGCACCGCCGTCCCAGCCGGCTACGCTTGGTGGGGCGTAAAGACCTTGACCCATGGCACTTGTGGAGTCGGCGATTAGTTCCGGAGGAGGCATCGGGTCGGCCATGTCGAGCATCCGGCAGATACCGACTGCAAATTCGACTGGGCTTTTGACGCGACGATATCGACAGGCTGGATCGTGAAACAGACGCGACTCAAGAATCGTGCGCACAACGGCTTCCGTCGATCCATGGGTGTCGCGGAAAACATCTGCCAGAGGCTGTAGAAGGGGCTCTGGAAAAGTCTCGGCTTCACTCACATAGTGCTTGATCAGCTTTTTGGCAAGGAATTGGCCGCTGGCAGGCTGTTTGAGCAAGATCTGGTGGATCTGCTCGCCAGTGAACGGGCCTGTCTGGCCCAGAACGGTTTTGGTACCGGTGTCGTGCTGCTGCTCCAGAAATGCGAACCTGTCCTGGACCACAAACCAGCCAGTGTAGGCACGGGCGGCTTCCTGGATATCTTTTTCGGTATAGTTGCCACGCCCGAGGGTGAAGAGTTCCATGACCTCGCGGGCAAAGTTTTCGTTCGGCTTTGTGCGGCGGTTGGCAGCGGCATCAAGCCAGACCAGCATGGCAGGGTCTTTGGCGATACTGTCGAGCAATTCCCCAAATGGGCCAAACGCATGCCGTCTGAGGGTCGCAATCTGGGCCACCATCAAGCCTGTGTTCTGCACCTTTACATCGCTTGTGGCGAAGTGGTTATGCCAGAACAGGGTGAGCCATTCGAGGGCAGGGCGGGGGGAGTTGGCCATACGCTGAATCCAGAGACCCTGAATGCGGCGGAGGGGACCATCCAAGCCAAGCCTGGCTTCGATCCGGTCGAAAAACTTCGCGAATTCGGCTGCGGTCATGCCGTCGGGGGCAGTTTCTGAGCCTTTGATCAGCCTGTCCACAGCGACTTTGGGGCTGACTTTCAGGTCTTTTGAGATCTGGTCAGGCGATGCTCCGAACGCGGCCCGACGGTGCAGGTGGGCTACGGCGGCGCGATCCCATGGGCGGGCCTGAGTCGGCTCGTGGGCCGACCAGGCTGACCGAGGGTCTTTCAGGTACGAATCAAGCCAGGAATTCATCAGTGATCAGCTCCGGATCGTGAGTGTGGAAATCGTTACCCGGCAGTCACTTGGCGATCACTTTTTGTCGACCTGATTGAGGTCGAGCGAGACCTTGAGACGGAATTGATTTTCGGTATCCTCAGCCGTGATCATGGCGTGATTCAGGCCTCGGATCATGCCTTCAATGGCTCCGATTTCGGTTTGGGCCGCAGCTTTTCCGTGGCCTTTTTCGACCATGTTTTGCATGACAAGTCGCTCGCGATTGACATCCACCAGGCCGGCGATTCGCTTGCCGTCGAGGTCGACGGACATGGCCTGTGGAGGTGCATCTGAACTAGAGTCGGCCAGTTTGATGGCCTTGACCACATCACGAGCCATTTCTGTGGTCGAGGAGATGATCAGGTGATCGCCTGAGAGTACGAGTGTTGGCCTGAAGTTATGGCGGATGTGAATGCCTTCTTCATCGGTTTTTGAGTCTCCAGGCTTTGCATTTGCCGGCTTGACTGGTGGGAGGTATTTGGCGGAATAGATTTTGGCACCTTCAAAATCTTCCTGATTCTGGACCAAAACCGGAGCCTTTTCCTGGCCACCCACCACGTTCAGGACTCCGATGAGGGACTGAAAGGCGATGACCCAGCGCTGGCGAAAGTCTTCGTCTTTTTTGTCGTAGCCGACAGAAATCGCGAAGGCTGGGAGGACCAGATCAGGCTTGGGGATCATGGTTTTGGAGTCTTGTTCAGCGACCACCACACGCCAGTCAGGTTTGAGGGATCCGAGCACGCCGGTGCCGAAATCGCGACCGCCGAAGAACTGGCCGATCCCGTTATCAAGTCCATTCAAGCCTTGAAGGGCAGGGCCTGTGACGACGTTTTCGCGGATGTTCCAGACCTTCCCAAGGTCGCGCCATAAAGAGAGCGTACCAAGCTGGTTTGGGACACTCAAAGGCTTGGCGGCATAGACGCCCTTGGGAGGTGTAAAAGCTTTACGCAGCTCACCTTTAGCAACATCAGCCGAGATTGGCAGGAAGGCTTCGAGGGCAGGCTTGTTGGCCTTCCAGTCCAAGGCCATACCGAGCCAGTCTGCCTGGCGATAGGCTTCCACCCATCCGCCGAAGAGTAGTGCCAGCAATGGGTTATAGTCGTCAGCCACGGTATAGGTGCCGGGGTTGGACTTGCGGATCAGGTCCATGCGCGCGAAGCCGAAGGCCTGGCGAGAGTCGGGTGTGGCGGACTTCACAGCCTCCGCAAATCGGGGCTCTTTATCGAGTGTGGAGGGCAGCTTTTTCGCTCCACTCAAAACATCCAGCGCATCGCCCAGAATTTTCTCGGAACTGGCCAACACAAACCGGCCGCCGAAGATGGCGTGTGCTTCGGTAGGAGCGAGGCTGAAGCAATCGGTTTCACCGTGCTTGAACTTCTTGACAGGGTCGGGGTTACCCTTGTTTTGGGCATCTTGCTGAATGAATTCGAGAAGTTTGGCATGGAGTCGGCCGAGACGGGCTGCGTCTTTCGGCTTGACCGTCATCACAAGTTTTTGTGGGTAAGGAGATAAGGCGATTTCGGCAGGGCCTGCCAGAACCTCGCGGACCATTTCAGACCAGGAGATATCTTCGGTGGAAGCGAGCAGGCCGAGGACCATTTTTACCTGGTCGATTTGAGGGTTCTCAAGTTGGCCACCGATTTGGGGGATATTTTTGAGGGCGTTGAGGAAAATCGGGTTACGAAATTCGTCGAGGAAGAGTTTGGCAGGCTCATTGATACGTAAATAAATGGGAGTGTCAGAAGGCAGAAGAGTTGACAGATTCTGGACTTCCGGCTCTTTGGACTGGGCTTGGCCCACCATCAGAGATCCTAATAAAATGCCTGAAAAGAGCATCAACGAACGAGGAAGATGGATCATGATTGGTGGCTCAGAGATTTTTATGAGATGGAGAGTCTGTCACATTATCTTGGCGGTAAAACGCCGAAGATGGGCCTTCTATTTTTGATTTTCTCAGATTCGGTGGGACTTATCTATGTTTCGTAAAAAAGATTTTTTGAGAACTGGTCGAGGATCAAATCAGGTTTGACATGATTTTGGTCCCCTGAACGATCCGACTTTATTTTTTGAAATGAAGGTGAAAGCTGGATGGATTTTCCAAATGGTCTGCAACGATGTATGATGAAAGTGTCTAAAGATTTTGGAAAAACCTGTGTCGTCGAGCTCTTTCAGTTGAAGATTCTGCCATCCATTCAGAAGTTCGAGATTGTTTCATGAAAGCCACACTGGTACCGATTGAGGGCGAGGGGCAACGCATCGTTTTGATTCGATCCGTGAATGTGATTGGTCGTTCTACAGCCTGTGATATTCAGATTGACCATGAGAGTCTGTCGAGGCGTCATGCGGTTCTTGTGGTGACAGACGGGTTGGTGGTGGTTCGGGATATGATTACGACGAATGGGACACGGGTGAACGGTCAGCGAGTGAAGTGGGCCGCTTTGATGCCGAACGACCGGGTGAGCTTTGGGGCGGTGCGTTATCGGATCGAACTGGCACCTGATTCCGGGCCTCAATCTTTTGTGAGTGGCAAAACCGGGACCGGTGCTGTGAAGTCGATGACCGAGCTTTTCGGGAACCCCGAATCGATCATGCCTGAGCCACCACCGGTCGAATCAGACGACGATGATTTTCGGGGAATTGACGATAATCAGAACACGGAAATCGGTGGATGGAGACCGCCTGTCTGATCTTCTCGATTTATCCAGCCGCAGGGCGATAGCCCACGGTTTTGGCGGATTAAGGATCAGGCTTGATATGAATTCCGTTTTTTTAAAATCAACCATCAAACCAACCGGGGCTAACGCCAAGACCGGCTAGTGCTCCGTCAAGTCAAGATTGTTGGGTAGTCGGGCGGCACCAGACGTCTCACCCTACATGGGCGGCTTTGTTCCTGTAGGGTGGGGTGAAGCCCACCATTCGTGGCGCGAACGGATGACTTCGATTTATCCGGTCATTCGTAAGTTGAAAATCATGTGTTTTATAGTGTATGAAACGCAATCGATGATTCATTGTACAGACATTCCACATGGATTTGCGAAAGGTGGGCTTCACCCCACCCTACAGGAACTACCCCATTTATAAGGCTT
>CAMCFM010000392.1 GCA_945874095.1 Candidatus Kuenenia stuttgartensis | reverse complement strand
CATGGATTATCATAGCCATCAAACCGGCGAAAAGAAGGGATTTCATTCGAAATCGAATCATCGGATCAAAGCCTTTCGAGAGATACCGAGTGAGAAAACGTTACGATTCAATCACCCGGAGACATGAAACAAGCCCGATCAGAACATCTGAAAGGGCCAACCAAAAGTGCACGGTCAGTAGCTATCAGCGCTGATCGCTTCACCGCCATTGCGGCTGCCGAGTGACCACCAGACGGAGTCGGAAATTGATGATTTGACAAACCGCACGCTGCCGTCAGCAAATAAGAGGTTGATCCCCCCCATATGAGAACTGCTGGCAGAGATAAGGTTGTTGCCATCGTCTTCACCACCGTAAAGGTGACAATTGCGCTGATTCATTGGCATGACATGCATGTATACGGAACCGGTACGTGACCAGCCGGAGAGCCATGACCGACCGTGGTAAACCGTCCAGGCCGGGTCTGCCAGCTTCACGGATTTACAATATGGAACCCAGGCTGCCAAAGTCCTTGATTTACCCGTTGAGCCTGCACAATAAGAACTTGTGCTTTGAGGCTCATTAAACATTGCTGAAATGTCAGTTGGGCTGCTGGCCCTCACGATTCGACGTTCTGAAACAGCCACTGTATTGCTGGTTCCATCCGTGATTTGTTGAATTCCAACAGGTCCTGTATGCCAGTTCACGGAGTGAACCGGATTCACAAGCGCAATCACTCCGTTGTGACGTCCTAAGCGTGTTCCTGCCAAAAGACCCGAGGTATCCGGGGTCCAGCCTGCATTGCCAGCATAGTTTTGAGGTGCGGGCCGCGCGGACCCCATGGAGTCTGTGGTTGTGTAAGTATCCGAAGGGCATAGAAATCCCTGAATCACTGTTTGACTTACAGTCGCATTGGGGTGCGTAATGGACAGGGTTGCCTGATCATATAAACTCGGGCTGGAGCAGTTATCTGCGTTGCCAATCATAAAGTTCAAAGCATTCGAGATGGGCATTTGCTCCATCTGAGGTAAAATCGATGCATGCCAGCTATAAAAACCGTTCTGACATACTCCACCCGGACCCGCTTTTGCAGCGGTCGTAGTCATTGGAAAAACCGAGTGGCTATCATGATAATTGTGTAAGGCAAGCCCAATCTGCTTCATGTTGTTGACACACTGAATGCGGCGGGCAGACTCACGGGCAGACTGTACAGCAGGGAGTAATAGTGCTATCAGAATCGCAATGATTGCAATCACAACAAGCAGTTCGATAAGTGTGAATGCCTTGGAATCGCTGATTCTCGAAGTACTTGCAGATTGTTTTAGGACCATGAGATTTGCCCATTCATTGGATTGAAGATGCGTGGTGAATTGATAGCCTCAAATACATCCGCTTTAAAAGCGAAATGATTTGAAATGTATTGTTGCCATGAGGTTTAATTCTCGGTATTGAGATTCAACCTGGTATCAAAGCAACCGGAGCTTGCTTATTTGAGCAGAACGATAAAAAGATCTGACCAATCTCCAGGCCGGAACATGCTCAATCCAAGATCAATTTCCAGTGCGACGCAATTCTTTGTAAGATATGCAATGATAAAATCATTCGCATGAATTATCTGCGGCGTCCTGTAAAATATTGACCTGAAATCGGTTCCCACCGAAGATCAGATCTTAGACAAGCGGCGGACCGCGTAATGTTCGCGAATAATCAAGATCGCGAATCGTAAAAAAATCGGCCATTAACAAATGGCCAATCTCAACCGAAGGCTCAAAAATCGAAAACGGTTCCGTCTCGAAATAGACACTCAAGGCGGATCTGCAACTGATACAATCACTCTCTGTATCAATGCTGGCGACTATCTTTGTGTCGAAATGCGAGCCTTCAAGACTGCACTGCTCATGAGATTCACTGGGTTCCGTATGACCATGCATGTACTCGTAATGAAATGGCCCTTGAGCCATCATTATTGTGAGCAGGCATAGTATCCGGAAACAAAAACACATGTGCAGCAGACCTGGCTTTCTTCATCGAGAGAATCGGTGTAAATCACTACAATTAATGCTATCGGCAGGCGTTAGCAAAGTCAAGCAGTTTTGCAGAAAATATTCAAGACACACGATTGGCTCTGAACGCATTTCAGTCAATACGCCTTGCGCTGGCGGCTTGACGGAATGTGCATGGCTTCTCGGTATTTTGTGACCGTTCGACGAGCGATTTTGATCCCGTCCGCCATGAACCAGTCCATGATGTGCTCGTCAGATAAGGGATTCGACTTATCCTCTTTAGAAATAAGATCCAGGAGCTTTTGCTTGATGGTGTCCCAGGCCAGTTCATCGCCAGCGGCCGTAGTCGTTCCACCCGTGAAAAACCGCTTGAGGGGATAGATGCCCCGAGGGGTGCTGATCCACTTGTCGTCCACAGCCCGGCTGATGGTGGTGACGTGTACGCCCACCCGATCGGCAATCTGCTGCATCTTCAGGGGCTCCAGAAATTCGTCACCAAAATCAATGAATTTCTGCTGGTGATCAATAATCTCCTGAGCCACTTTGACCAGCGTTCCACGCCTTTGTTCAATCGCCTCAATCAACCATCGAGCCGCTTGAAGCTTGCGCTGGAGATAGTCGCGAGTCTGGTTGTCTACGCCTTTGGTCCGTGCCAGTTTCGCGTAAGTTCGGGAAACTCCGAGCTGGGGCAGGGAATCGTCTACCAGACAGACCTTATAGCCACCGTCGGTCTTGTTTTCGAGATAAAAGTCAGGGATCACATAATCATTTCGAGAAACCTGAAACTGCGATCCCGGACGCGGATCAAGCCGTCGGATATGCTCGATGGCTTCTTTGATCTGGGAGATTTTTATGCCCGTGATTCGCTCGATGAGTGGCAGGCGATTGTGCTGGATGTCTTCAAGATGACTCTCGATCAACACCCGTAACTGTTTGGCCATCGGATAATCGTCAGTCACCTGTAACATCAAACACTCTTTAAGGTTACGGGCTGCAACGCCGGCTGGATCCATCGACTGGACCACTTTCAAAACCACTTCCACTTCCGAAGGCATCACCGCATGACCAGACTCACGGGCGATTTCATGTACGCTGACCGTCAGATATCCGCGCTCATCCAGATTGTTGATAATAAACTCGGCCATCCGGATTTGTTCTACTGTAAGATCCAGCAGCGTAAGCTGTTCCTCCAGATGATCCTGCAAAGTTTGAGGCCGGTCGGCCGTGTTCATGAGAGCTTCCAGCTTGCGCTCTGAAAGTTCGTCCATGCCCGATCGGCTCAGGCTTGATGTTTCGCGGAATTGCTCGTCGAGGTCATAAAAATCATCCTCCCAGACATCATCGGGAGGCGTCTCCACCACCGGCTCTTCTGTCGATGTCAGAGAAGTCGCTTCCAAAACCGGCTCAGGCTCGGCAGTCTGTTCCTTTTCCACAGATCCATCAGGGTTATAGACTTCCGCTTCGCCAGGCTCAGCCTCGTTCATATCGAGCAGCAATGGGTTGTCGTTAAGCTCCTGGTCAATCCTTTCTTGAAGTGCCAGAAGAGGCATTTGAAGGATTTCCATGGACTGGATCATCCGAGGCGCCATTTTCATGCGCATCTCGGTTCTCATATTCTGGGAGAGATCCATCCTCATGCTCATCGCAATCTGCCTTTAAACACACCTGTAGAAAGAGTGATTTCCGAGATTTCGATTCCACAGCTCCATCGTATGGGAGATATCAGCAACAGACAATGCCCGAGTCGAGATCAGAACCGCCTTCGCCCACTCACAGCATCGGCCAGCATTTCTTTATTCGCAAATTCGAGGAACCCTCCGGAAGGAAGTCCTCTGGCCAGCTTGGTCACTTCAATGCCTGTGAGTTCCAGTCGTTGGGAGACCAGCATGGCGGTCGCATCGCCCTCCAGATTCGGGTTCGTCGCCAGAATCACTTCTCTGACACCTGATTCCTGGACCCGACGAATCAAAGAATCAATCGTGAGCTGATCAGGCCCGATTCCGCTTAAGGGTGACAACCGCCCCAGGAGTACGTGATACAGGCCCCGAAAACTTCCGGAACGCTCCAGCGCCATCAGGTCGCGTGGCTGTTCGACCACGCAAATCAAGGTTGGATCACGTCTTGCATCACTACAGATAGGGCACAGGGGCCGCCCGGCTTCTGTCAGGTGATGGCATTGGGAGCAATATCCCATACGTTCTTTCACGGCCCGAATGGCTTCAGACAGGGCCAAAGCATCTTCAGTGGAAGACTTGAGCAAATGGTGTGCCAATCGTTCGGCCGATTTTGCGCCGATACCTGGTAACCGACCCAGAAGGTCGATCAGACGTTCCACGATTCCGTCCTGGGTATCGCCGGTCACCGCGAGCCTCCACCCATCAATTGATCCATTCCAGGGATGTCCATCCCGCCGGTCAAATGGGCCATGCGATTGGCAGCTTCGGTCCTAACCCGTGTGAGGGCATCGTTAATAGCATAAAAAACCAGGCCTTCAAGTTCGTTCACAGGGATGGTGCCGACCAGGGACGGATCGATTTTGACAGAATCCACTTCCATCTTGCCGGTCAGGGTCACGCTCACTTTGCCACCAGCCGATTCGCCGGTGACTTTGAGGCGTTCGAGCGATTCGGAGGCTTGCTTCATGGCCTCACGCATTTGACCTGCCTGACGCATCATATCCGCCATCTGGCCGAGTTTATTAAACATGAATCGGGGCTCCGTT
>CAMCFM010000391.1 GCA_945874095.1 Candidatus Kuenenia stuttgartensis | reverse complement strand
GTCATCACCGAAGCCAGTTTTTACCGATTCGTCGCCGAGTTCATCCCCGACCGCAACACGGCCGACAGTAGGGCTGTCAACAATATCGCCGAAGGCTTCACGCATGCCCGAGGAGCTGCCAAGGTCCTTTTGATCGAGTCCAAACGAGGCGAACACGCCAGCCTGATCAAAGCCTTGCGAGAAAAGAAAATCGAGGTCGATACCCTCCTCGCCCCTACCATCGACGGCGGCGGAGATGTCGGCGGTGACCAACTTCCGACCAATATCGGACAACTCCAGCCCTACGATGCCGTCATCCTCGGAAACGTGCCCAAAGATTCGTTTTCAGCCAACCAGATCGCCCTTCTGGAGAAAAACGTTCACGACATGGGAGCTGGGTTGGTCATGCTCGGTGGTTCATCATCTTTTGGTGCAGGTGGATGGCGCAACACGCCTGTGGAAAAGGCTTTGCCAGTAGACATGGAGATCAAGTCCATGAAAGTCACCGGCAAGGGTGCGTTGGTCATGATCATGCACGCCAGCGAGATTGCCGAAGGCAACTATTGGCAGAAAGTGGTTGCTCAAGAAGCTCTTAAAACACTTTCACCGATGGACATGGCCGGCATGCTCCACTGGCAGGGCACAGAGAGCTGGCTCTTCACCCTGCGAAACATCGAAGGCAACCGCGACATCATGCTCAGGGCCATTGATCGCATGACCCCCGGCGACATGCCCGACTTCGACCCAAGCCTGATCATGGCCGCCAAAGCACTTGGCGCAACCGATGCTGCAAGTCGTCTGATCATCGTGATTTCCGATGGAGACCCCACCCCGCCATCAGCTCGTGCCATTGCCGCCCTCAAACAGGCCAAAGTTCAAGTCACATCGGTCCTTACAGCCGCTCACGGCAACGATGTCCAAGGTCTAAGAACCATGCAAGACCTGGCCACCCAAACCAAGGGCCGATTCTATAACGTGACCAGTCCGCGAGCTTTACCACGGATTTATCAAAAAGAAACCCGGATGATCTCCCGCCCCTTGATCTTCGAACGTGGTCAGCCGTGGGCCCCCGTTCTGGCTGGCTCCACAGAGCCAATCCAAGGCTTGCCAAACTCATATCCAGGCATCACCGGACTGGTCCTGACCTCTCTCAAAGAAAACGAGCTTGTGGAGTGCCCGCTCCAGTCTCCAGAACCGAAGGGTCAGGTCAACCCCTTGCTGGCTCACTGGAATTACGGCCTTGGCCGATCCGTGGCGTTTACCTCCGATGCAGGCTATAAGTGGACCACCGGATGGCAAAACTGGGATCACTACGCCGCATTCTGGTCGCAGGTCATCCGATGGTCCATGAGACCAACCGATAATGGCAACCTGAGTATGACGTTAAGGCGTGAAGACGGCAAAGTCAAAGTCCTGGTCGATGCTCTCGATAAGCGTCAGCAGTTCCTCAACTTTCTCCAGATTCAAGGTGCCGTCGTCAGGCCTGACTCGGCCGTGGGTGTTCCTGACAAGAATCCGAACGAAAATCAGTTGCAGCTTGTCCAAACCGCACCCGGCCGATACGAAGCCACCATCGAAAACGCCGAGGCCCGTGGCAACTATTTCGTAAGTCTGGCCTATAAAGGCCCCGATGGCTCCAAGGGGATCGTTTCGTCAGGTGTCTCCGTTCCCTATTCCGAAGAGTACAAAGAACTTCGGTCGAATCAGGATGAGCTTGAAAGTCTGGCCAGAATCACTGGCGGATCAGTCTATGACTGGAAAACCAAAAACGATGTGATCGACCTCCCAGCGACCGTGAAAAACAATAATCCGTTCCGCCGCGATGAAATGACCAAGCCTGCCTCTGGCTATCAGGATATCTGGCCACAACTTTTGGCTGCTGCTGCCTTTGTGTTCTTGACCGATGTCGGCGTAAGGCGACTCGCTCCCGATTTCTCAGCCATTCTCGCCAAATTTCGCAAGCCTCAGCCAGCCAATTCCAATCAGACAGAAGCCGGAGCTCATCTTGGCAGGCTGAAAGCGACCAAAGATCAGGCCCGTCAGGGTCAGCCCCAACGCCAGGATTCGTCGGGATCCTCGGAAGACTTCGCTGACCGTCTGGCACGTCAAGTCGAAGCCAGTCAGGCGGAATCCTCATCAAAGACTGATAATCTCACAGCCTCCGCCACACCCACACCATCAAGACCGACTATTCAAAAATCTACCGAACCCTTGTCGTACACCGAACGCCTTCTGGCCGCTAAACGCAAGGGTTGGGAAGACCAGGAATCGAAATAACCACCGTTCAGAAAAATTCACCGGAAATTGCAGATCCTGAGAGCATCACCATGAGCAACGCTGGAAACCACGAATTCGAAAAACAGGTCGATGCCTTCAGGCGCGATTATGCCAAAGTACGTAACGAGCTTCAGAAGGTGATTGTCGGTCACGAAAGTATCATCGAAGGCATCGTCACAAGCCTTTTCGTCGGTGGCCACGTCCTGCTGGAAGGTGTCCCGGGCCTTGGCAAAACACTCCTCGTTCGCACTCTATCCGAAGCCGTCCAACTCGATTTCAACCGCGTCCAGTTCACACCCGACCTCATGCCCGCCGACATTCTCGGCACGAATGTCGTGATGGAAACGCCTGACGGCCGCCGCGTTTTTGAATTTCAGCCTGGCCCGATTTTTGCACAAATTGTGCTGGCAGATGAAATCAACCGGGCCACTCCAAAAACGCAATCCGCTTTGCTGGAGGCCATGCAGGAGCAATCCGTCACCATCGGCGGCAAAATTCACCGCTTAAAAAAGCCGTTCTTTGTGATGGCCACCCAGAACCCGATCGAGCAGGAAGGCACCTATCCCCTGCCTGAAGCTCAACTTGACCGATTCCTTTTTAAACTGGTTGTCGGATATTCAAATCGCGATGAGTTGAATGAAATCCTGAACCGAACCACTCGAGGCGTCTCTGCGACAATCGAACGTGTGATCGACGGCGACACCCTGATTGACCACCAGGCCACTGTCCGACAAGTCCTGATCGCATCACATGTTCAGGACTATGCCGTTCGTCTCGTTCTGGCCACCCATCTAGGCGGCCCGTTCGCCACCGACGCCACAAACCGTTTCATCCGCTGGGGTTCCAGCCCTCGTGGAGCACAAACCATGGTGCTCACTTCAAAAGCGGCCGCGATTCTCGACAATCGTTTCAACGTCAGCTTTGAAGATGTCCGCCGCAGCCTTCTCCCAAGCCTCAGACACCGTGTCCTATTGAACTTTGAAGCCCAGGCTGAGGGCAAGGACGTCGATCAGATCCTGCTCGATATTCTCAAGAGCGTACCTGAAATGCCAGAGAAAGCCTCTGTCAAATCGGCTTGATTTCACCACTTGCAATCAGACCCTGCAATTGACCTTTGCCACCCTCTACCGAATAATGCAAGTAACCGACACCTGAGAATGCAACGCCGAAGCTGGACTCACCCTGATGCGTGATATTTACGACTCCTCCCCCGCCCCTGTTTCCGTCAATCTGCCGGCCTCTGAGCCATTGCATTTGACAGGAATTGATTTTGCATTCCTGGCGGTTTCAAGCCTGACAGTCCTTGTTCTCAGCCTAGGTGGCTGGTTGCTCGACGGTACCGTCAGCCTTTTTATTGCTCTCGGCGGCGGTCTGGTTGTCTTTGAAAGCTGGCACACAGCCCTGATGTTCCTTCAGCGTCATCAGCAGGAAGACCGTCAATCGAGGATTTTCATCCACCTGGCGGCACTCATTCCCTGGGTCGTCGTTCTTGGTTCGGCAGCTTTGGCCATGATGGGCCTGTTCTGGATCAGCGATCACTGGTTCTCCTGAACATTCATCCAACCCGAATCACAGCAAGGCTTTTGTCAACCATGCCTGAATCCAATCCAGTACCGCCCACAGCCAGTGACGAAGCCTTGCTGACACCCGAATTCCTCGCCAAACTCGACCGCCTCGAACTTGCCAGCAAAAGGATCGTTCAAGGACGCCTTCAAGGCGAACGCCGCAGCCGTCGTAAAGGCTCATCCGTAGAGTTTGCCGACTACCGCAACTATTCCGTCGGCGACGATTTAAGACGCATCGACTGGAACATTTACAGCCGCCTCGAAAAACTCTTTCTGAAATTATTCCTTGAAGAAGAAGATCTACGTGTCCATACTCTGATCGACACCAGCCTTTCGATGAATTTCGGCACGCCCACAAAACTCCTGTTCGCAAAAAAAATTGCAGCCGCTTTATCATACATCGGAATGGTACACCACGACCGCGTTTCCGTTGAAACCTTTGCCGCAAGTCTGGAACAAGGCGGCCCCGGACCATTGCGTTCCAAATCTCAAATTCACCGATTGTTGCATTATCTCGAGTCCATTCCATCCTCTGGTTCAAGCGACATCACCAGCGCAGCCAAAGCGTTTGCCACACGTAATATCGGGCCTGGAGTAGTCGTAGTGGTCTCAGATTTTCTCGACAAAAATGGATATGAAACCGCATTAAGATATTTGGTGGCCCGAAATTTCGACGTTTATGTGATTCACGTCCTCAGTGAAGAGGAAGTCAATCCGCCACAAACGGGCGACCTGCGACTGGTGGACAGCGAGGACGGCGACTTTGCCGAAATCACCATCACCTCCCCGATGCTGGAACGCTACAAACGTACGGTGGAAGCCTTCAAAGACGGGCTTCGCGACTGGTGCGGCAAACGTGGTATCCACTACACTTTCACCACAAGCGACGC
>CAMCFM010000390.1 GCA_945874095.1 Candidatus Kuenenia stuttgartensis | reverse complement strand
GGCTTGTCCCAGACGGCGAATGTGTAATCGCTGTAAAGACTGGCCCGCCGGCCACTTCCGCGCTGGGCCATGGTCATGACGCAGTCCATAGTCAGGGGCTGGACTTTCCATTTCCACCAGTCGCCGCGCTTTCGACCCACACGATAAGGGGAATCCTGGCGTTTGAGCATCAGGCCTTCGACCATTTGCTGACGAGAGTTTGAGCGAGCCTCCACCAGTTCATTCCAATGATTAAAATTCACGACGGGCGAAACTTTCATGTGATTTGATTCAGCCATGTTTCGGATCATGGATTCGAGTTTCGACCGCCGTTCATGGAACGGAAGAGGCCTGATATCAACACTTTCGTGCTCCAGAAGGTCATAAGCGACAATGACAACTGGTATTTCAGCCAATAACTTTTTTGTGACAATCTTTCGCCCGATCCGTTTCTGGAGGGCTGTGAACGGCAGGGGTAAATTGGAATTGAAATCCCAGGGGAGCAACTCACCGTCGATGACCGTGCCGTCCGGCAATAACTCTGCTAGAGGATGCAATTCGGGATAGCGTTCTGTGACGAGTTCTTCGCCACGTGACCAGATGTGGGTTTGTCCATTGCGGCGGATCAATTGCGAACGAATTCCATCCCATTTCCATTCGGCGGACCATTCGCCGGGCTCGCCTAATTCTTCGACAGGCTGTTCCAGTGGATGCGCCAGATAAAATGGGTAAAGCTGTTTTGGGTCGGTTTCGTGTGATTCTGCTTGCGTGAGTTTAAAATAGAATTCCGGACTTGGCTGCCAATCGCCCATCATTCGATGCGCCAGAACAGCCGCTTCGATGCCTGTGAGTTCGCTTAATGCTCGTGTCACAAGACTTTGGGAAACTCCGACCCGAAATGCGCCTGTGATCAATTTATTCCAGATAAATCGTTCAGGAATGGTCATGGACTGCCATGATTGAATCAAGGCTTGTTTTTTGTCCTGTTCTGGCATCTTTGCCATGAGTTGTAATTGGTTTTCGACCCAGTCTGTCAGAGATTTCTGGATCAGGTCTTCAATGTTTGGTGATGGCAGCAATAATGCAATCGTTTCAGCCAGATCGCCCACGGCGTGGTACGATTCTTCGAAGAGCCAGAGCGGAATTTCAGCCAGTTCAGCGGCCCATTCACGCAATAATTTAGATGGAACTACCTGTCGAGGCTTGCGTCCGATCAAAAATGAAATGGCCCAGGCTGAGTCGGAGGCGGTTGCATTTCGGAAATAATCGACCAGTGCCGCGACTTTGACGGTGGTTTTGGTGGACTCGTCAAGAGCGGCATAAAGCTCGGCGAATTTTTTCATGAGTCGCCTGCCGATTCTTGAGGTTCAGGTGCTGGACTGGTCAGTTCTGGATCAGACGACCCGGATTCGCCCGTAAAGTGGGTGTCAACCGATTTTGCCTCAATTCCGATCCCACACAGATAGCGGGCCAAAGTGGCGGAATAGCCATGGGTCAACCAGACTTGCTCGGCTCCGGTAGCTTTTATGGAGGCGACGAGACCGTTCCAGTCGGCGTGGTCAGAGAGCACGAAGCCTTTGTCGAGCGATTGACGCCTGCGGGCTCCACGGATGGTCATCCAACCGGATGCGAAAGCGGTGGAAAACGGGCTGAACCGGCGCATCCAGGTGGAGCCAAGGGCGGCAGGCGGTGCAATAACAAGTGCTTGCGACCATTGGGGATCCGTCTTTTTCGATTTGGCGTCACGAGCCGTTTCCGAGACATATTGAGTCGGAGGCAGAGCAATCCCATAATCGCGATAAACGGCATTCAGGGGCTCAACGGCTCCGTGGCAATAAATCGAGCCAATGGTGGGGTCGATACCGGCCAGAAGCCTCTGGGCTTTGCCGAGCGAGTAGGCCATCAGGATACTTGCCAGCCCATTCGACTGATTGGTTTTCCACCAATGGTTGATTTGGTCGAAAATTTCTGACTGAGGCTGCCAGTGATAAATTGGGAGGGCGAAAGTGGACTCGCTCACGAGCAGGTGGCACGGTACGGGTTCAAAGGCGGTGCAGGTTCGGTCGGGCTCGGTTTTGTAGTCGCCGGTGATCACGGCAATTTGGCCGCGATGTTCGATACGGACCTGAGCCGAACCGAGAACATGGCCGGCAGGATGGAGGGAAATCGTTACGCCGTTGTAGTTTACCTGTTCGCCGTAAGGCACGGCACTGATCTGGGAATTGGCTGGCATACGATGTTTGAGAACACCGAGGCCTTCGGTGGTGGTGAGGTAATGGCGATGGCCAGGTCGGGCGTGATCGGCATGGGCGTGGGTGATGATGGCTCGATCGACGGGCTTCCAGGGGTCGACGTAAAAATCGCCTGGTGGGCAGAAGAAACCACGGTCGGTGAGTTCCAGAATTGGGTTCATGGTGAAGTGATTATATGCAGATGGAGGGTGGATCGCCCAACTGGATTAATCGCCAAGGATGGAAATTTGGAAGATGGGCGACAAATTTTGGACTTGCCAAACTGGTATGACGACGATCATAATAGGAGCATCGAAAGAAACCATTCATTGCCGCGCCTAGTTTCTGCGCGTGGCTGGACTGATTGATTTGCAGCGCGGGCTGTTCATCAACAAACTCAAGGCTGAAAAAATGGCACACAAGAAGGGTCAGGGCTCGAGCCGCAACGGTCGCGATTCGAATGCTCAGCGTCGCGGAATCAAAATGTACGGTGGACAGTTCGCTACCACAGGTTCGATTCTGGTTCGCCAGGTTGGCACACGCTGGGTCCCTGGTAAGAACGTTGGTGTGGGTCGCGATTACACCCTGTTCGCACTGAAGGACGGGATTGTGAAGTTCGACCAGGAAGGTCGCCGGATCAACATCCTGACCGAAATTCCTGCCTGATCAGGTTGCGGTTGGCAGATCATTCCAAAAAATCAACCAAATGACCGGCGGGCAAAAAAAGGCCCGACCGGTTGTTTTTTGGTTGATGGTTGCGGATTATGAAGAGTAGAAAAAGTATTCGATCATTTGTGCGATCTGCGACACGTGCCAAATCGGTGCGATGTTGAATTGTGAACGCGCCAGATACCAGCCAAATCAAGGCTTGAGAATTCATCATGTTTGTCGACCGTGTCACGATTTATGTCAAAGGTGGAGATGGTGGGAACGGCGCTCTGAGCTTCCGTCGCGAAAAATATGCTCCCAAAGGTGGCCCTAACGGTGGAGACGGTGGCCATGGTGGCGACGTGGTTCTGCTGGCTGACACCGGAAACTCAAATTTAGCCCACCTTTCGTTCCAGAGACACTGGAAGGCGGATCGTGGCGAAAATGGAATGGGTGCGGACTGCCACGGCAAGACGGCTCATGACATGGTGATCAAAGTGCCTGTGGGCACGATCATTCGCGACCGTGAGCGAGGTCACATTCTTAAGGACCTCAAAGCTCATGGCGAAAAGGTGATTATTGCCCGTGGTGGGAAGGGCGGGTTTGGGAACGCCCACTTTAAGTCGAGTACGAACCGTGCTCCGAGGCAGTTTGAAAAAGGCGCAGTGGGCGAGGACAAGTGGATCATTCTGGAGATGAAGGTGATTGCCGACGTGGGCCTGATCGGGCTCCCGAATGCAGGCAAATCGACGCTTCTCTCACGGATCTCACACGCTCACCCAGAAATCGCAGATTACCCATTTACAACAAAGTATCCCAATCTGGGCACGGTTCACTCCGGCCGCGAAGATGCATTTGTGGTGGCCGATATTCCTGGACTGATTGAAGGAGCCCATGCCGGGCATGGTTTGGGCCACGAGTTTTTACGACACGTCGAACGGACACGCCTTCTGGTTCACTTGGTCGCCAGTGAGCCGATGGATGAATCGGACCCGTGGAAGAACTATCAGACGATTCGCGAAGAGATCAGGCTTTATAGCCCGACTCTGGCTGAACGGCCTGAGATTGTGCTTCTGACGAAGATGGACCTGACTGGTTCAGATGATGCTAAAGCAAAGTTTGAAGAGCAGTTAGGGCGACCTGTCATGGCGATTTCGGCAGTCACCGGCAAGGGCATGAATCAGCTGATGAACGAGATCAGTGATCGGCTTGAGGAGATCGGCCCGATTGTCGAGCCAGAGCCGGAATCGGTTCTGGCCTCACTGGAGCTGCCAAAAAAGGTGAGCAATCCTGTCGAAGCGGATCACCAATTTGAATCCGTGGTAGAGATCAGGCGCGAGCCACGTAAACCGGTTGAAGAATTGAGCCCTGAGCCTCAAGAGACCACAGAATGAGTTCCGAAGGGCAAGGTGGATGGATACTGGCTGACATTGGCAATAGTCGCACAAAATTGGTGTGGCTGGTCGGTGGAGCTGGTTCTGTGAATCGTTTATTCCAAGACACTGCAAAGACTTGGGATGAACGACTGACCTTGCCCACGGATCGGATCGCTCAGCAGGGAGAGGCTCTGAAGCTGTGGCTTCAAGGCAAGAAAATCGAGGGAATCTGGCTGGCGAGTGTTCATCAGGAAGCTCTCACCCAGCTCGTGGGTTTGATGGACAGAGTGCTCGAAGAAACCGATGGTGAGGATGCGGACGGAAGCATCTTCACCAGCGCCATGGATGTGGATGTCCAGAACCGGCTTGACTTTCCAGAGCGGACCGGTGTGGATAGGGCCCTTGCAGTGCGAGCCGCAATGCGGTTAAACGATGCAAAAGGGCCAGGCATTGTGGTGATGTGTGGAACGGCCATGAC